>JAHEBI010000024.1 GCA_024642325.1 Eudoraea sp.
GATGAAAACTAAATTTTACAGCTACATTGAAGAGCTTCAAAACACGATTTCTTCTAAGTTAGAAGAAATCGATGGTTCTGCTAAATTTCGTGAAGATATTTGGAAACGTCAGGAAGGCGGTGGAGGCAGGACCAGGGTAATTGAAGATGGTTCTGTTTTTGAAAAGGGTGGAGTAAATATTTCAGCGGTTCATGGTGAACTCCCAAAAAGTATGCAATCCTATTTTGGGGTTGAAGATGCGGATTTTTTTGCATGCGGGCTTAGCCTGGTAATCCATCCAAAAAGTCCTATGGTACCAACTGTTCATGCCAACTGGCGCTATTTTGAGATGTATGATAAAAAAGGCGAATTAGTGGATCAGTGGTTTGGCGGTGGCCTTGACCTTACGCCCTATTATTTGTTTGAGGAAGATGTAAAACACTTTCATTCAATTTGCAAAGAATGTTGTGACGGGCATAATCCTGATTTTTATAAAATTTACAAGGAGAAATGTGATGATTATTTCTGGAACAGCCATAGAGGGGAAGCAAGAGGGGTAGGTGGATTATTCTTTGATTATTGCAAAGCCTCCGGCAAAATGAGCATGGAGGATTGGTATAACTTTGTAACAGAAGTTGGTGATAGGTTTCTCCAGGCATATATACCAATAGTTATAAAAAGAAAATCCCTTAGTTATAGCCAAATACAAAGGGATTGGCAGGAAATTCGCCGGGGACGTTATGTAGAATTTAATCTGGTTCACGACAAGGGTACACTGTTTGGATTAAAAACAAACGGGCGTATAGAAAGTATTCTTATGAGCTTACCTCCACATGTTCAATGGAGGTATGACCATCATCCTGAAGAAGGCAGTGAGGAGGCTAAATTATTGCACGTTTTAGAGAATCCAAAATCATGGGTTTGATATATTTTAATTGTAATTTTATATCGATGCCACATTAAAATGATTCAGAAATTATTTCAAATAGATGCTTTTGCAGATCAGGTATATTCCGGGAACCCTGCTGCAGTTTGTATCCTTGAAAACTGGATAGAAGACAGTGTGATGCAAAATATTGCTATGGAAAACAATCTTGCGGAGACGGCATTTGCCGTTAAAGATGGTTCCAAATACATCATACGATGGTTTACCCCAGAGCTGGAAGTGGATTTGTGCGGGCATGCAACTCTTGCAACAGCTTTTGTTATTTTTAATTATTACAACCACGCTGACTCATTTATTCATTTTTTTTCACCGAAAAGCGGCAACCTCCTTGTAGAAAAAAGTGATAATGGCTTATTAATAATGGACTTCCCAACCGATGAAATTAAACCCGTAGAGCCTATAGATTCAATGAACGAAGCCATAGGTAAAAATCCGGTTAAAACATTTAAGGGAAAGACAGACTTTCTGCTCATTTATTCAAACCAGGAGGAAATAGAACAATTGAACCCAAATTTCTTTCTTTTAAATCAAGTAGAGGCCCGTGGGGTAATCGTCACTGCACCGGGAAATCATGTAGATTTTGTTTCTCGTTTTTTTGCCCCCAGATGCGGCGTAAGCGAAGACCCTGTTACCGGTTCTGCCCATACCAGCCTTATACCATATTGGTCCAAAGTTCTTGGAAAATCTACCCTTAGAGCCAAACAGCTATCCATAAGAGGTGGTGAAATACACTGTGAATTCCTTGGAAATAGAGTAAAAATTGCAGGTAAGGCTGTCCCCTATTTAAAAGGTGAGATAATTATATAGAATATATTCATTTCTATTACCTTTAAACCTAAAACAAAGCCAATGTATCCACTCCGAAGAAATAGAAGGTTGCGAGCAAACAATTCAATCAGGAATTTAGTTCGTGAAACGATTTTAAGGCCCAGTGATTTTTTAGTGCCGTTATTTATTGTTGAAGGGCACGGAGTTAAAGAGGAAATTCCTTCAATGCCTAATTATTATAGACTAAGCCTGGATAATTTAGGAAAAGAAGTGAATGAGCTCTGGAGTATGGGCCTATGTGCTGTTTTACTATTTGTAAAAGTTCCTGAAGCACTTAAAGACAATAAAGGAACGGAAGCACTAAATGAACACGGTTTAATGCAGCGTGCCATCAAAACGGTAAAAAATGCCTGTCCGGATATGTTGGTCATGTCAGATGTGGCCCTGGACCCTTATTCCTCTTACGGGCATGATGGAATAGTGGCCAATGGACAGATTCTTAATGATGTGACAAGTGAAATATTGGCGCAAATGAGTATTTCACATGCAGAGGCGGGTGCAGACTTTGTGGCTCCCAGTGATATGATGGATGGAAGGATTCAGATTATCAGGGAAGCATTGGAGGATGAGGAATTAACTAATACCGGAATCATGTCTTATTGCGCCAAATATGCAAGTGGTTTCTACGGCCCTTTCCGTGATGCCCTTGATTCAGCTCCTGTTAACAAAGCGAATGTCCCCAAAGATAAGCAGACCTATCAGATGGATCCGGCTAATAGAATAGAAGCTATAAAAGAAGCCCATATGGATGTTGATGAGGGCGCTGATATAATTATGGTTAAACCGGGAATTTGCTATCTGGATATTGTTAGGGAAATTAAAGATGAAGTAGAAGTGCCAGTGGCTGTTTACCAGGTTTCCGGGGAATATGCCATGCTTAAGGCCGCAGCTGAAAAAGGCTGGCTGGATCATGACTCCGTTATGATGGAACAATTAATTTCCATTAAAAGAGCCGGCGCGGATATCATTGCCAGTTACTTTGCCAAAGATGCTGTAAAATTAATGGGGTAATGAGCCGTATTTAATGACTATATGTTACTTTAATATAAAAAGATTTGTTTGCTTTTATTCCCGAATTTATATTTTAATACTATTTGGTATTTTTACATCTATTGCCTATTCCCAAGATAGTAATATAGAAAATATTGACCTGAGCACTCAGTACAGGGAAAATTCCAAAACTATTTTACCCATTGATCTCGTTTCAAAAATAACTAACCACAAAGTTGATTCAATTATTGCAAATGGCATAAAGAACCATGCCTTCCCCGGGGCCCAGGTTTTGGTGGCCAAAAAAGGTCAGATCGTTTTTCATAAAGCTTATGGTTTTTATACGTATGACAGCATCCGGCCGGTAGCACTGAACGCCCTATACGACCTTGCGTCTGTAACAAAAATTATTGGTCCCTTGCCTGCATTAATGAAACTGTATGATGAAGGTAAACTGGATTTAGATGTGCCGTTTAGTACGTATTGGAAACCCTGGAAACACATAAAAAATAAAAAAGAAATTACCCTCCGTGAAATACTGGCCCATCAGGCAGGGTTGAAACCCTATATCGTTTTTCTAAATGAGGTTCAAAAAAAAGGCCGATTAAAAAGAAGATTTATCCATTCAGAACCATCACATGGATTTGAAAACCAGGCCTATGAACACATTTTTGTAAAAAATACATTTAATACAAAAATAAATAAGGAAATTAATCGATCGCAGGTAAATGATACTAAAAAATATCTCTATTCCGGCCTTGCCTTTCTAATTTTTCCTGAACTTATTTCGCAACTTACAGGGCATTCCTATCCCTATTATTTACAAAAAAACTTCTATTTACCATTGGGTGCAGCAACTCTTGGGTTTAAACCAAAAACAAAAAAGTTTACGAACGCTATTGTACCGACCGAGGTAGATACCATATTCAGGAAATCCCTCGTGGAAGGGTGGGTCCATGACGAAAATGCGGCACTTAAAGGAGGTATTTCAGGAAATGCAGGGCTCTTTGGAACAGCGAGGGACCTGTTTATAATAATGCAAATGTATCAGAATTACGGCACCTATGATGGTCATAGGTATCTTTCTGAAGCTACCCTTAAAGAATTTACCAAAGTACAGTATCCTGAAAATGAAAACAGACGTGGTCTTGGATTTGACAAACCTCTTTTAAATAATAAGGAATTGTCCCCATCGGAAGCATATCCGGCCATCGACTCCAGTATGGAAAGCTTTGGACATAGTGGTTTTACAGGGACTTTCATATGGGCCGATCCAATAAACCAATTGGTATTTATTTTCCTTTCCAATCGGGTTTACCCCACTCGGGATAACCGAAATTTGTACGAACTTAATATCCGGCCCCAGTTGCATCAATTATTCTACGATGACCAGCGTATGGAGTAATATTCAAAATAGTAATTTATATTATTAGTATTTTAGTATTCTAATTAAACTATATGCAATTACTTCTATTTTATGCTTTTGTTTCTATCTTTTTCTCTTTTTTATGTTCCATTTTAGAAGCAGTTTTATTAAGTGTCACTCCAACTTTTATTAATTTAAAGAAAAAAGAAGGAAAACAATATGCATATACCCTTGAGGAATTAAAAAGAGATGTAGACCAGCCCCTTATTGCCATCCTCACCTTAAATACTATTGCCCATACCGTTGGAGCCATACTTGTAGGTGTACAGGCCAAAATAGCGTACCAGGAAATATATGGCAGTACCACCTATACTTTTTTTGGGTTTCCTTTTACCGATGAATTTATGGTGGGGGTTGTGTCAACTATTATGACCATATTAATTCTTGTACTTTCAGAAATTATACCAAAGACTATTGGTGCCACTTATTGGAAAAAACTTGCCCATTTTACCGCAAGGGCTTTAAAAATAATGGTCCTTGTCTTAAAATGGACCGGCCTGCTTTGGGTACTTCAAGTATTTACCCGGCTCATTGGAAAAAAAGAGGTACATGGCAGTGTATTGAGCAGGGAAGATTTCACCACAATGGCAGATATTGCCCATGAGGAAGGTGTATTCCAGGAATCAGAATCCAAAGTGATAAAAAACCTTCTGAAATTTGATGAAATTTGGGCAAAGGATATCATGACTCCAAGGGCTGTTATGAAAATAGCCGAGGAATCTATGTCTATTAAAGAATTTTTTGAGGAAAACCCGAAATTGCGGTTCTCGAGGATTCCCGTATATGGGGAAAGTGTAGACATTATCACCGGTTATGTTTTAAAAGATAACGTGTTAGAGGAGATTATTAATGAAAATGGGGATATTCCTTTATCTGCCATTAAAAGAGATTTGTTAGTTACCAAAAGAAATACTCCTATCCCCCAACTTTTTGAGAAATTGATCGCCAAAAGAGAACATATTGCGCTGGTTGTAGACGAATACGGCTCAGTAAGCGGTCTTGTTAGCATGGAGGATGTTATTGAAACCTTATTGGGCCTGGAAATCATGGATGAGAGCGATAATGTTGAAGATTTACAACTACTGGCAAGAAAAAAGTGGGAAGACAGGGCAAAAAAAACTGGTATAATTGAATAAAAAATGGCAACGGCTTATATTAGTACCCCGCTGGGGAGCGCAAAACTGGAAGGAGATGAAAATGGCCTAACTTATGTTACCATACTTGAGACAGACGAGCCTGAAAGTAAGATAATTCCGGAAATTTTAGAAGATGCAGTATATCAACTAAATGAATACTTTGAAGGAAAACGCCAGAATTTTGACCTTTTACTAAACCCGGAAGGTACCGAATTTCAAAAAAAGGTCTGGGCAGCATTGTTGGAAATACCTTTCGGAAAAACAATTTCGTATTTGGAACTTTCGAAGAATCTTGGAGATGTAAAAGCCATCCGGGCAGTTGCTTCTGCTAATGGGAAAAACCCTTTATGGGTAATAATCCCATGTCACAGGGTAATTGGTTCCGACGGTTCATTAACCGGATATTCAGGTGGATTGCACCGTAAAAAATGGTTGTTAAACCACGAGAGCCCAGCTAAGCAACAATCATTATTTTAAATCCGCAGACCATCTGGTTTGTACAGGTCCAACTTTTAAAGCTAAATGGGTAATAAACAGGGTATTTGTCGCCATTTCTATGCGTATTATCTTCTTCTGCTTAATAATAAGGTTAAGGAAAACTCCTATTAACAAACTACATAGTTGGTTGTGTGATTTTTTAATTACTAATAAAACGGGTAGGTGCAAAACCTAATTTGGTGTTCCGTAATAATATACCTTCTTCGGATATAACCAGTATCCCTCCTTCGAGAGTTTCGGCGCTTTTCAATATGGCATAACCCATAAGAAATGTCCTGCTTTCTTCATTATAGTCAAAGGCCGTAAGCTCAATATCCTGTCCAAGTTCATTCTGAACCTGAAGTACAATAGAGATCATATCAATGATCCTGTTTGTTTTCGAATTAAAATCATAAATCGCCGGACCAAAAGGGATAGTTGAAGGCTGTGCATAAAGATTCAGATAATACAACTTCTCATTAATTATACTGGCTTCAGATTGGATAGGACCTGCAGAGAAATACCTGTTGATAGAAAAGGCCTCTTCCCGTATTATTTCCAGGGTTCGTATATCATAAACGGTAAATTCGTAATCGGACTCGGTATTTCCATTGAAAATAATCATATCCCCGTCTTTATTAATCATAATACTAGGGACTGCTTTGCCAAAATCAAAGGTCTTTATCAAGTTATTGCTGTCCGTATCTAAAACGGCAAGTTTGTAGTTGGATCGTTCATCTAAAAAAGTAATCAATAATCGACCCTCATAATACAAGGGTTCAAATACATCTGTAACATTGTATTCTAAAATTAAATCTATCTCCTGATCAGAAGATAAATCTATAGTCCTGATGCCATAATTAGTGGTTCCGTCGGGGCTGAAATATCCAAGATAAAGTTTGTTTTCTGAATTAGCCCCCCAAAATACCGATCTTTCATTGGACACGGTATAAAACTCATTTAGAAAAGTGCTCTCCCCTGTTATATAATTCCTCTGAATTGCAGAAAAACTACCAGCAGCATAACTGAAAAAAGTAAGGACTTCAGACACCTGTCTTAAAGTGAGGTACTCCCTATTAATATTATTTTCCTCCGTTAAGTTGAATAAATCCCACTCTTCAGGTGTTCCTTTATAGTTAAACTGGAAGACACTCTGAAAATTTTCACCTATTACAGTGTAATTGGGCATTTGGCTTTCCGGAACTGTATTAGGTTGATCATCATCATTAGTGCAACTAAGAAAAAGTGTGCCAATAATGGAAAGGTGGAGCACCCATAATAACCTATAAGATTTCATGCAATTTTTTTTTAAAGTTACACAATATCCTATAGATTCAGCTTAAAATCAAAGTAACCTGATTTATACCTAATTAAAATGGTCTGACTTTAAGGGCAGTAAAGGGATAAGAAGTTCGGACTGGTTTTGAATTATTATCAGTTGTTGAGGAGCGTATCCGCAATTTTGTTCTCATAATCGGAATGGATACCATTCTTATCCGTTGGAGTGATAATATCCAGATCTCCTTCGTTATCGGAATCATCGTTTGTACACGAGATCATAAAAGAAAGTGTAAATACACAAGCCAGTGTAAGCAGCCTTTTTATGGATTTTATATAAAATACAGGTTTCATGTCAACAATTTTTTTCGTAGTTATTTAAACGTTTTTCTAATCGTTTTATTTAACATTGGCATTGGAATTCGATAAACTGCAAATATTTTTCATTAACATTTGCTATCTTGGATCAGACCGGCAATAGCCAAAACATGAAGGTTCTTAGTATTGTTCAAATCTTTTTTAATAAACCCTAAGATCTAAAACTATCTATAATGCTGTATTTTAATTTTAAGATAAAGTTTATTAAAAACTGTTTAAGATGTTGCAGAAATTAAATCTAGAACATATCCTTTTTTTGGACATAGAAACTGTTCCTGAAGTAGCAGAGTATGCTCAATTAGATGATTACAAGAAAGAGTTATGGGAACATAAATCACAGTATCAACGCAAAGATGAATTTACTGCTGAAGAATTTTATGACAGGGCAGGAATCTGGGCAGAATTTGGCAAAATAATATGTATTTCTGTAGGATACTTTTCCATTAAAAATGATGCCCGTAATTTCAGAGTTACTACTTTTCAGGGTGACGAAGAAAAGCTATTAAAAGACTTCAAAAGTTTACTTAACGATCATTTTAGCCTCCCAAAAAACGTGCTTTGCGCACATAACGGTAAGGAATTTGATTTTCCCTATATAGCGCGCAGATTAATTATTAATGGCATGTCACTCCCCTATAAGTTAGATCTTTTTGGCAAAAAACCCTGGGAAGTTCCTCATTTGGATACTATGGAGCTATGGAAATTTGGAGATTTCAAGCATTACACCTCCTTAAAACTTATGGCCAATGTGCTGGGTATTCCTTCTCCCAAAGAAGATATTGATGGTAGTATGGTCAGAGATGTTTATTATGAAGAAGGTGATTTGGAGCGTATAGTGGCTTATTGCGAATTGGATGTCATCACTTTAGCACAAGTCTTTCTCAGGCTTCGTAATGATGAATTATTGACTGAAGACCAGATCCTTCATATTTAGGATGATGCTTCCATATATTCTAGTTTTTTAATGGGGTGTAACATTTATGCATAAATGTTATCTAATTAATGTAGCCTTCATATGTAACCCTAACTAAATTATGCCGTATCAAACCATCCAGGCATGGTGAAAATTAGGGATTCGAAAATTGATTTATTGAAGGCAATTATCCTGATAAAAAAGTACCTAATAGTCTAAATATCAAAAATGAAAAATATAATCCTTCTGATCATTTTTCTCACACTATACTCCTGTGATTTCCGATTATCCGGCAAAAAGGAAGATAAAATCAATGCTGATTTTACAGCAGTGGCAGATAGTATATCATTACTGATGTCTGCATACCATTACAACCCTGCAGAGCTCGCTACAGATAAATATCTCGTATTGGAAAAAAAGGTCCGCGTTCTTGCAAATATGGTCCAAACAAAGCAAGAATTTATCACTGGGTTTAATGAGCTTTGGAAAGATGGCCCATTTTCTCATGTTACACTTGGCATTTCAGAAAGGCGCGCAGAGGAAATGGCAGAATTTGTAGATACATTACGTGTAGGGGATTATAGTGTTTCGCTGGAATGGGTTGAAGAAACTGCAATACTCACGGTGACAACGATGACCGGTCTTGACACAAAAGAACGCGTATTTAGGGCATACCGCGAGATAGCCGACAATAAAACCAAAGCTCTTATTATAGATGTTCGCAACAATGGTGGGGGTACGTTTGCAGGTGTTCCACTTATTGGTCATGTTTTAACTGATTCTATTGATGCTGGTATATTTGTTTCACAGAAATGGTGGAAAAATAATACGAAAGCCCCCAATCTAGCCGATATTAAAATGTTAACTCCCTGGCAAGGATGGTCGCTGAAATCCTTTTGGCATGATGTACAGGAAAAGCCGCTTACTCGAGTAAAGTTTGGACCAATGCATCCACACTTTGACGGTCCGGTATACGTATTGACAAGTAATAATTCGGCCAGTGCCGCAGAGTTTACCGTGGATGCGCTGGCTCATGAAGAAAATGTAACAATTATAGGTGAGACCACGGCAGGCGAAATGTTATCACAAAAAATGTATGATTTGCCACTTGGCTTTCAATTATCCCTGCCCATAGCAGAATATTATTCAAACCGAATTGGAAGAATTGAAGGAAAAGGCGTTGAGCCTGATATAGCTGTTGATCAGCGTGTGGCAATGGATTTGGCTGTTTCATTGATCAAGGGGGAGAGCAGTGAGGAAGCTTTGGCCATGGTACAATTGGAGCTAGATAAAATGAATGAGCAACCCTTCGGCGGGGAAAAGATTTATCTGTTTGGTAACATGAATGATTGGGGTAAAAATCGGAATATCACTCCTCAGTTTGAGTATAAAGGGAACGGGGTTTTCGCAGTGTCATCTACTTTGGAGGCTGGCAGTTATGAGTTTAAAATAGCTCCTATGAACTGGTCCTTTGATTATGGCGCACATCCCAATCAGGAAAAAACGATTATCGGGAAGAAAAAAGATTTAGCAAGAGTGCCCGGAAGCAATAATTTGATTATCAAAATCGAAAATAAAGCCAAGATCACATTTGAACTAAATGTAGCCGATGAAATGGCCGGTAAACTATACGTTTATCAGGACTGAGGTACAGTGAACATTTTGGACAGTTAAACATTTATGTTTTTAGTTATTAAAAGACTGTTCTTTTGAAATTTGGGACTTTAACGCTTAATCTTATGACCAGCATTCTTGGCACACCTTCCTCAAAGGAAGATATAGATAGAGCATGATTCGGCAAGTGTATAATGAAGAAAAAGACCTGAAACGCATCATCCATTATTTTAAAAGGGATGTGATCACTGTAACAAAAATCTTTCTCAGTCTTCTTAATGACGAGCTATTAACTGAAGAACAACTCTTTCATATTTAGAATTATGTTTCCGCCAAACGTGAGATATAGGCCTCATAAAGAATAGTAAAGATATATAGTTATTAACTATATCCCATTGTTAGTAAATATTTAAAACAATTATAAATGAAGCAAAAAAGATATTTTCTCATTGGAATAATAGGGATCATCTTAATGATGTTAAACTCTTGCTATTACAAACCATTTGTTGGTTACAGTTTAAATAAAAACGGTTTTAAAAACTTTAGCAAAAATGAAAGAATCGCTGGTGATAACTCAAATCCAGCTAGGGACTATAAAATTAACAGATATGATTGGGCATTCGAAATTTTCCCATCTAAAAAGAAAATTTCAGGAAAAATGGATATTAGTTTTACTACCCAATCCGTACAAAGAGAATTTCTTTTTGATCTTCAAAAAGGAATGAAAATTGTTTCATTTGAAAGTTCAAAGGGGAATCCTGAAATTCATAGAAAGAATGATTTTTTGTATTTGACGTTTGAGGAAAATTTACCAATCAATACGAGATTAAAACTGAGTATCCAGTATGAAGGCAAACCGGCAAATGTGGCAGGTTCAGGACCTGTTCAATGGAAAAAAGACAACCAAGAACGAGTATGGATATCTAGTCTAATAGAAGGGATAGGCCCTCAATTTATTATGCCATGTAACGCATTACTAAGCGCAGAGTCAGACTCAACCACAATTGCTGTTACTGTTCCGAGCAATTTAACCGTTGTTTCTAATGGCCAGTTAATAGGAATCGAAAGCAATACAGAGCGCGAGACAAAAACCTATAAACATGAAATCACGAATAACATTAACACCTATAGTTTATCCTTTAACGTGGGGCATTTCGTAGAGCTTACAAAGCCCTATACAGATATCAATGGAATTGAAAGAAATCTAAAATTTCATGTATTAGATTACAATCAAGATACGGCGAGTAAATTTTATGAACAAACCCCGATCATATTAAGAGAGTTCGAAAAGCTTTATGGTGAATTTCCTTTTTGGGAAGATGGTTGTAAATTCATTGAGTCAACTTTTTCTGCGATGGAGCACCAATCAGGTATCGCAATGGGCTCGAATTACAAAAACAATTGGAAAGAATTTAACACTACTTTAATTCATGAGCTTGCACATGAATGGTGGGGTAACAGTCTCACAGGAAAAGACTACTGTGATATCTGGATCCACGAAGGAATGGCAACTTATTCAGAAGCCCTATTTCTAGAAGAAATCTATGGAAAAGAAGCCTATGATTTGAGAATGAAATATGCAATTCGTTCAACAAAAAATACCATTCCAATACTCAAAGAGTGTGGCGTTTTATACAACAGTTGGGTAAATACAGCAGACCAAGACATTTATAGTAAAGGAGCTCTTATGATGCATTCGTTAAGAAAAGTGGTTAATAATGACAGTCTGTTTTTTAAAAGTCTGTTTTTCATTCAGAAAGATTTATCAAAGCAAAACGTCTCAAGTGAAGAATTAATATTAAAGTTCAATGCCATTTTAGGCAATGATTACACCCCTTTATTTGATTGGTATCTAAATAAGACTAAACCACCTGTGCTTGAAGTTTATTTTGATAAAGAAGAAAGTTTGGTTTACTACAAATGGAAAGGCGAAATTCCATTTTATAGTAATGGAGAAGTTTTCATTAAGCAAGAAGATCTAACATTAAGCTTGATTCCAACACTAGACTATCAATCAGCGAAAGTAGCTACTTCAGTTCCTTTCGATTTTCTAATTGAGCAATCCATTTATTATATCGTTGAGCATAAAAAGACAAAATAACATTTACTGACAAAACCTAAACTGCATTAAAACGCAGTTTAGCTAGAACGTTACCTGCAATTGATAAAATGTAAACGTTTAAGAAATGATCGTAGTTCAATTTTTTTTTATACTCCTTTTAGTCGGGCCAATAATATGGGGGTGGCGTAATTGGGTCAGGTACAGAGGGACTTCTACCCCCAAGTATATAGCCAATTATCCTACCATGATTAATTCTGCAGTATTATATGCTTTAGCATTCAATTTAATCTTCTTTCTGCAAGAATTATTTCTTGTTCTAGGAAAAAAGGCACTTGGTTTAAAGGCATTTCTATATCATAACAATCATAACTGGGTAGGAGAACATCCGATAGCTTTATTGATGCAAGGTTCTGGAGCCCTGGCAATTTTCTTAATTGGATTACTCTGTTTGATAATTTTCCGATTCATTCTATACTCCAAAAGCATTTGGAAACTATTCGTCCTGTGGTTAGCTTTTCATGGACTAATTCAATCAATTCCTCAAGTGATGGTTACATACTTCGATCCAGGTACTGATGTTGGTGAAGCACTTGTGGGATATTTAAATTTAAGTCAACCCTTTCTGATAATTTTAGCAATCGCGAGTTCGACCGCTACCGCCATGATTTGTATTAGG
>JAHEBI010000366.1 GCA_024642325.1 Eudoraea sp.
AGAGGAACCTGACCAGTCATCATTATACGGAATTTTGCTTATCCAACCTAAAAATGAAGCCCAATCAGAATCTTTCCGAAACAGGATTCAGGAAAACCAACAAGAGCTGTTCATTAGTGGAAATAATATTTCCGATATCGAAATTGGGGGCAAATATGTTTGGGTAAGTGCAAATGGCCAGGGACTTAACAGAGTAGATCCTGCTTCTAACTCAGTGACCTATTTTCTGCACAACCCTGATGATGAAAATTCATTGAGCAGCGACAACATTTTTGATATCTTCGAAGACAGCCGGGGAATGATCTGGTTGGCGACCTCAGAGGGAATCAACAAGTTGGATCCAACAACCGAAAAAATCACCAGATACTCAGAAGTAAACGGGCTGCCTACCAATCTTACCGAGGCAATACTTGAAGGTGATAATGGCGAAATGTGGATTGCAACACAAAATGGTCTTTCACAAATGGTCACCAATGAGGCTTTGGATAAAGTGACCTTTATAAATTATAATTCGTCGGATGGTCTTGGGGCAGATATTTTTCTGTCGTTAGCGGCTACACGTGCACCGGACGGACGGTTTTATTTTGGCGGGGATCACGGACTTACTACTTTCAGCAATGTTACGGCAAATAATGTTCCACCCAAGTTGATAATTTCCAATTTCTTGATTTCCAATAAGTCAGTACTTGACATGGGTGAAGACAGCCCGTTGACGACCAGTTTGCTGAATGCAAAAAATATAGAACTGTCCAGTGAGCAAAATAATTTGAGTTTTGAATTTTCAGCCTTGCATTTTGCCAATCCTGAAAAAAACCAGTATGCCCATAAGCTTATAGGATATGATGAAGACTGGGTCTATGACAACAGAAATTTTGCTTCCTATACCAACCTCGATCCGGGCAGTTATGAGTTTGCTATCAGAGCTTCAAATGCCTATGGTATATGGAATGAGGAAGGCATGAGCTTGTCCATAACCATTTCACCACCCTGGTGGCAAACATGGTGGGCCTATATACTCTACGCTGTTCTATTGATTTTGGGTGTATTTATTGTGGATCGAAGCTTGCGTAGAAGAATTAAACTTAAGGAACGTGAACGTTCCCGTGAAAAGGAATTGGCACAGGCCAAGGAAATAGAGAAGGCTTATTCTGAATTGAAAAATACACAGTCACAATTGGTACAATCCGAAAAAATGGCCTCCCTTGGAGAACTTACCGCAGGGATTGCCCATGAAATACAAAACCCACTGAATTTTGTAAATAATTTTTCAGAGGTGAATTCCGAGCTGATTTCGGAGTTGAAGGATGAATTGGCTAAGGGCAATCTCGATGAAGTAAAGATCCTGGCCAACGACATTGATGAAAATGAAAAGAAAATTATCTTTCATGGAAAGCGGGCCGATGGTATTGTAAAGGGGATGTTACAGCATAGTCGTGCCAGCAGCGGACAAAAGGAAGCTACTGATATCAATGTCCTCGCCGATGAATATCTGCGTCTGGCGTACCACGGTTTAAGGGCGAAGGACAAAACGTTCAATGCGACCATAAAAACTGATTTTGATGAAAGTATTGGCAGTGTCAGTATTGTTCCGCAGGATATAGGAAGGGTGGTATTAAATTTAATCACCAATGCGTTCTACGCCGTAACAGAGAAAAAACAACAGGAGGAAGATTATGAACCAACTGTTACCGTTAGCACAAAAAAGTTGGGCCAAAATGTTTTAATTTCGGTAAAGGATAATGGAAATGGCATTCCCAAATCGGTTATCACAAAAATATTTCAACCATTTTTTACTACCAAACCAACGGGACAGGGCACGGGATTAGGACTATCTTTAAGCTATGATATTGTAAAAGCACATGGTGGCAAATTGGATTTGAAATCGGATGAGGGAGATGGAACCACTTTTACTATTTCTTTACCAAATGATTAACTAGTATAAAGACCAGCAACTTGAAATAAATAATTAATAAAAAACAACACCTTATGAAAATTTTGGTTGTCGATGACGAAAAGGATGTACAATTGCTGTTTCAGCAACGTTTCAGAAAGGAAATTAAAAGTTCCGAACTCAATTTTGTATTCGCTTTTTCCGGTGAGGAAGCTATGGAAACCTTAAAAACCTTAGACCAAAAGGCGGTTCTCATCCTCTCGGATATAAATATGCCCGGCATGAGCGGGCTGGATTTGTTGGAAAATATTCGAAGAGAATACGAAAAGCCACCACCGGTTGTGATGATGATTACGGCCTATGGGGACGAGGAAAACCGCAATACTGCAAAACGTTTGGGTGCCGATGATTTTTTAACCAAACCTTTGGATTTTAAGCTTTTAAAAGACAAACTCATAACTTTAAAATGATGGCTAAGATACTGGTGGTTGATGACGAAACGGATCTGGAAGTGCTTATCAAACAAAAATTCCGAAAGCAAATTCGACAAAACGAATATGAATTTGTATTTGCCATCAACGGGAAGGATGCACTCGACAAACTCCGACTGGAACCGGATATGGACATTGTACTCAGTGATATTAATATGCCAGAAATGGATGGGCTCACTTTATTGTCTGAGCTCAATGCATTAAATCCGCTACTTAAATCGGTTATTGTCTCCGCCTATGGGGATATGGAAAACATTCGTACGGCCATGAATCGTGGAGCTTTTGACTTTATCACCAAACCCATCAACTTTGAGGACCTTACCATTACCATGGAAAAGACCTTAAAGCATGCCCATCAAATTAAGGAGACCTTAAAAGCTGTCAAGGAAAACAATATCCTAAAGATGTACGTGGACGAAAACGTGCTGAAATTTATGGGAAGCAAAGAATACGAGTCCACGATTATGGCCAATGAAATTGTTGAGGCCACAGTAGTTTTTATTGACGTTTGTGGTTTTACGGCCTTAAGTGAAAACACTCCTCCGGACACCGTGGTAAAGATGATTAACACCTACTTTGACGTCATGGTAAAGGAAATTATGGCACAGGAGGGTTTTGTGGATAAATTTATGGGTGATGCCGTTATGGCGGTTTTCCGCGGAGAATATCATTTAGACCGGGCCATTGACACCGCCCTTGCCGTGCGAAGCCAGTTGAACCAATTAGCCTCATTAGGAGAATCCTCAGGTTTTAAGCCCAGAGTATCCATTGGAATTAAAAGTGGGGAGATGATCTCCGGGAATATAGGATCAGTAAGTTTAAAGCGATTAGACTATACCGTTATTGGCGATATTGTAAACACAGCAGCCCGTTTGCAGGATGCCGCCGGGGAAAACCAGATACTGATTTCTGAGAGTTGTTATGAGGTGGTGAAAGAATCTTTCCAGTGTAAAAAAATTGGCAGTATAAACATGAAAAATAAAACAACTCCT
>JAHEBI010000025.1 GCA_024642325.1 Eudoraea sp.
CCATGATATTTGGTTAGACCCCGGCAACCCGGACCGTATGATGGTGGCGCACGATGGTTGTGCCAGTATTACGCTAAACCATGGCAAAAGTTTTCAGCGTGTCGTACTGCCAATTGCACAGATGTACCATGTCTCCGTTGACGATCAGATTCCCTATAATGTCTATGGAAACCGTCAGGATGGGTATTCCTATATGGGACCAAGTAACAGCCGTCAGGGCTATATTCCGTTGGGACTTTGGAAAGGGGTAGGAGGCTGCGAGAGCGGTTTTGCCCAACCCGATCCTTTTGACAATGACATTGTTTGGTCCGGATGCTATGATGGCGGATTGCAGCGTTACAATGCGAAAACCGGCCACGCCAGGGACGTAAGGGTTTGGCCGGAAGCGGGATACGGGTGGGAGCCCGGTAAACTTAAGTACCGATGGCACTGGAATTTCCCATTGGCATTTTCTCCACATATTAAACACAGGGTCTACGTAGGTAGTCAATTTGTACATAAAAGTGATGACAACGGTCAAAGCTGGCAGGTGATTAGTCCGGATCTAACCCTTAATGATAAGACACATCAGCAAAGTTCCGGTGGAATCGCAACGGATAATTTGATGACTTTTGATGGATCTGTTTTATTTAGTATCGTAGAATCCAAAATGGAACCCGGACTTATCTGGACGGGGAGCAACGATGGCCAGGTACAGCTCACCAAAGATGGTGGTGCAACCTGGATGAACGTCACTCGGAACATTCCTGATCTCCCCAAATGGGGAACGATTGCCAACATTGAGCCTTCCAGATATACAAAGGGTACGGTTTATATTACGGTGGATTTACATCAAATGGGTGATTTTGACCCCTATGTCTACAAAACAGAAGATTACGGGAAGAGCTGGAAATTGATTAGTGGTTCCGTACCTAGATCGGTGCACAGCTTTGCACATGTAATCAAAGAAGATCCAAAACGCAAAGGTATGTTGTACCTGGGCGTTGATAATGGCCTTTATATCTCTAATAATGACGGGAAGAGCTGGATGCGTTTTAAAAACAATCTTCCGCCTGCACCCGTTTATTGGTTGGAGATACAAGAGCGTTTTGATGACCTGGTGATAGGTACCTATGGAAGAGGATATTATATACTGGATAATATTTCACCCCTCCGCGAATTCGATATGGATGCGCACAATAAGACGGCCCATCTATTTAGCCTCCGCCAGGCCTATCGTTTTCAGGATCAGCAGAGCATTAAAACTGACGGACCGAGTATAAACTCGGGCGTAAATCCGGCATATGGTGCGGACATCAATTATTACCTGAAAGATAGTACAGATCAAAAGGTGGAAATACAAATTTTGACTGGCAATGATGAAATCATAAGAACGTTGGAAGGTAAAAAGAAGGAGGGAATCAATCGGGTCATGTGGGACCTTCGTTATGAGCCCACCTATAAACCAAGATTACAATCTACTCCACCGGGAAGGCCATGGGTGCAGCTCAACGGTGAAGGATGGCGTCCTTTAGTTACATGGGATCTTGACTTAATGAGAGGACAATACGGACCAAAAGTCGTTCCGGACACTTATAAAGTAAAGCTGATCATTGGAAACGAAGAATTTGTTAGGGAAGTGGAGGTGTTGAAAGATCCAACGTCTGAAGGAAATTTAGAAGAAATCAAAGATCAAGTAGCTTTTTCACTCGAACTTCGCGATGCCATAAATTTAGCGGTGACCATGATCAATGATATTGAGGAAATTCGCTCAGAACTTACTGAGGTCATTCCTAAATTGACGAAGAAGGGCGATATTCAAAAAGCATTGCAATTGCAGGCCTTGTCAGAATCAATAGCCGGGATGCTGTACGATATTCAACTTACCGGAGCCAGGGAAGATGCTTTTAGGGCGCCGATGAAACTCTATGGAAGACTTAGTGCCCTGGCCAGTGATATTACCGGAAATGGAGTCGATTTTAAGCCCACGGATCAGCAGCGTGAGGTATATGCCATCTTCAATAAACGATTAGAAAATGTAGACAAAAAGTTTAAGGAATTTATGCAGGTAGAAGTGAAAAAATTGAACACACAACTAAAGAAAAGCGAACTTCAAATTCAATTAGATAAGAAGATAAAATTATAACCCTTTGGTTTAAACGAAAAAACCCAGTCTATTTTATGGACTGGGTTACTAATTCTGTGACCTGGCTGGGGATGGCTCACCGAGTTTATCATACCCGTCAATCACTTTCTTAATAAACGTAATAATCTGAACATGATATAATTTAGATCCCTGGTAAAGATATACCCCCTTTCGGACAAAATATTACACTGTTCGTCCTAAAACTATTTCAAAATCTGATAAATGGCCTATCTTATATAGAACTTCCCTAGTATCCCGGGTATTGTTATTTTATTTAGGGTATTTTTCTCATTTATAACCATTTAATTCTAACATCGTAACCTTTAAATATCTAAATATGAAAACTATCAATTATTATCTGCTAAAAGCTCTTTATGGAGTAAGTATTCTGGCTATGTTTTTACTCGCCTATTCCTGTAGCCAGGAAACTACCATGGATGGAACAGAAAACCTGGAAGCTTATTCTGCTAAATCACAGAAAGGGGCAAAAGCGACAAGGGCAATAAGAGGGAAAATTAATAATGACGCCGATCCCAGTGTTGATCCTGTGCCTTGTGATGATTCATCGGGACTGGGGATTGCCCTTTCAACGAACTTCATTTATGGCAATATGACTCATTTGGGTAAAATTCAGCCGGGAAGTTTTGGAAGACCTATAGAATGCGAAACAAACTTAGCAGAAGGCAAAATCATTTCTGTTTATGAAGTAAATTACATAGGCGCCCACGGTGATGAAATTCGTACTAGGGAATATACCACAATTATTTTTAATCCTGAGGACCCTACATTCAATACAGGGACATTTGAAGGCACCATAGATATTATTGGAGGCACTGGAAGGTTTGAAGGCGCCACAGGGAATATGGTCTTTGTTGATGCATCTTTTATAGGTTCTAAATCTACCTGGGAAGTTGTGGGAGAAATTACATATTAAAAGACTCAAGACATTCTATAATATTAAAACCCACCGAACAGGTGGGTTTTACTTTCTCTGGTGACCTGGCTGGGGCTCGAACCCAGGACCCTCTCCTTAAAAGGGAGATGCTCTACCAACTGAGCTACCAGGTCATTTTTTGGTTTGTATTCGAATGCTATGCACAAAAACGGCATTAGCGGGTGCAAATATACTATCATTAATTAATTTTTCAAGTCCATTTAAAGATTAATTTAGGTTTTCTTTGAATTCCCTTATAATTAGTACATTTTTACTAAAATTTTTAAAATGAAATTAGTCCTGATAGGATATATGGGTAGCGGGAAAACGACGGTTGGGAAACTACTGGCTGAGGATCTTGATTTTAAATTCATAGATCTGGATGAATATATTGAGACCAGGTTAAATGAAAAGATTGCACATATATTTAAATCTAAAGGAGAGTTGTACTTCAGGAAGAAAGAGAGCGAATTGCTGGAAGAGATACTGAATGACAAACAGGATTTGGTAATAGCCGTCGGAGGGGGAACACCTTGTTACGGAACCAATATGGATACAATTCTTCAAAAATCAGAACTGGTTTTTTATCTTAAATTATCGATCGCTTCATTGATAGAAAGACTTCATAAAGAGAAGGAACACCGACCTTTAATTGCGGATCTGAAAGATGAAGATTTGCCCGAATTCATCGGGAAACATATTTTCGAAAGAGGAATATTTTATTCCCGGGCCTGTTTCACAGTCATTGCAGACCAAAAGGATGCAGCAGCCGTAAAAGAAGAAATAGTGTCTTTACTCCCCTAAATAAACGGCATCATTCTTTGCCTTGAATTCTACTATGACATGTTCCTGTAAGGATGTAGAAAGAGAAATTCCTTTAAAATCAGCTTTTACAGGATATTTTTTATGGTTTCTATTTACGAGAACGGCCGTTTTTAGCTGTTTTAAGGGGGTTTTGAGAAAATGGTGTACCCCATAAATTAGAGTACTCCCTGATTTTAGTACGTCATCAACAAGAACAACTGATTTATTTTTGTATTCACTTTCCGGGATGGAAATGGAAACCCCGCTTTTGATGGGATTCTTTTTATCCATCATTACCTTACACAAAACAATTTCTGCTGTGGTTATATCCTGGAGAACAGCTTGTAATTTTCTGGCAAAATTCAAGCCTCCCCCTTCAATCCCGGCAATTATAATTTTTTTCTCCGATACATTGGTCTCATAGATCTGATAGGCAATCCTTCTGATTTTATGTTTAATCTGAATGTGGGAAAGTATTTTGTTTCGTTTCATGGCATCAAATTATTTTTCAAAGATAAAAAACAGTTCCTTACCTTTTCTGGGCGGTATGGAGTTGTTTGCCCGCTCCAGGGCTTTTATAGTAAAAATGGGGCTAAACAAATCGATGTATTCCTCCAGACTGCCTCCAAATGGCGGGCCATTGACAGTCAATGGAAAGTCAAATAAAAGCCCCGCAAGCCTGCCTCCAGGTTTCAACAACTGAAGCATTTTTTGAGCGTAATTGTTCCTCAGTTCCGTATTTAAGGCACAAAAAAAAGTTTGCTCCAGGATTAAGTCAAAATCCCGGATATCCAGGTCAAAAAAATCACCATGTATCAAATGGCTATCCTTAATTTCGGGAATTTCAGCCTTTACTTTTTCCAGGGGTTGCCTGGCGATATCGATAACATAAACATTTCTAAAACCGCAATTATGCAGATAAATTACTTCATGGCCATAGCCTGCTCCCGGAACTAAAATCTTGCGGTTTTTATTTTCAATCTGATCAATATATTGTTTTAAGGGGGTGGATACAGACCCTATATCCCAACCCAAATTAGCCTGAGCATAGCGCTCTTCCCAATAGTCTCTATTCAGATTCATCCAGATAATCTTCCATGTCGCGCCTGTCTTTTTTAGTAGGCCTGCCGACTCCTTTACTTCTATAATGATTTTTACTTAATCGCAAAAGTTCGCTATTTTCAAAGGCTTCCTTTGGCGTAGTATCCTTTCTGTAAATATCCACCAGCTTTGCCCCAACTCTACCCGTGGGTATATCCAGTACGTTAAGTTCGTAATTAATTTGATTTTTACGCACCGTAATTTTATCGAGTTTATAAACTTCCCTTGAAGGTTTAACCGAATTTCCATTAATACGCACATGCCCTTTTTTACAGGCTTCAGAAGCCATATTTCTGGTCTTGTAATAACGGATACTCCACAAATACTTATCTATACGCATTTACAATTAAAAATCTTTGTTAACGACTTCAACAAAAATAGTGGAAAATTGTATCTTGCGGGCTTCAAAAGAGGATCTATGAAAGAAAAAGGAGTTATACTCTTAATTGCCGTGTTGACTATTTTGTCCGCCTGTAAAAAAGATGATAGTCAGGATATTGTGATAGTACCACCAAGAGCCCTGGCAGAAGTTGAAGCGGAGAATGATGCTACGATTCAGGAATACTTGCAAACTCATTATTATAACTATGAAGAATTTGAGAATCCGCCTGCGGATTTCAATTATAAGATTGTATTAGATACTATTTCGGGTGTAACGAAAGATAAAATTCGTCTGATTGATCAGGTGTCTACCATGACGATACCGGTTTCGTCTGAAACATTTAATCTTGATGATGATGTCATCGTAAATCATAAGCTGTATTATCTTGCTGCTCGCGAGGGGATAGGAGAAAGTCCAACGGTAGGAGATTCAACTTTCATTGCTTATGAAGGACAGTTACTTTCCGGTAATGTTTTTGACGGAAACTCTACTTACACCTGGCAATACCTGCCATTTTTTCTGAGGGGATATGCGGCGGGAGTCTCAAATTTTAAAGTGGGGGGAGATATTATTTCTAATCCTGATGGCACTGTAGAAATTGTGGGGAGCGGTATTGGAATAATGTTCCTTCCCTCCGGACTTGCCTATTATAATAACCCGCCACTGGGCAGTGGGATATCTAATTACGATCCACTGGTCTTTCAGGTAAATACAGGTTTATTTATAAAAGGTACAGATTATGATAATGATGGAATTCCATCTATTTTGGAAGATTTGAATAATGACGGTAATCTTTCCAATGATAATACCGATGAAAGTGCCGAACTATCTTCAGGATTTGGGTATGTGCCAAATCACCTGGATCGTGATGATGATCAGGATGGTATACTTACCAGAGATGAAATTGTTATAGACAGTCAGGGGAATATTTCTTTTCCTGACTCAGACGGGGATGGAACCCCTGATTATCTGGATGCCGATAGTTAAAAGAAAAAATAATGTCAATTAAAAAAGCCCGCAAATTTGCGGGCTTTTTTAAGTTGCAGATTAGAGTTAGAATAAAAATGACAGGCTAAATATAACCTGATTGGCTCTGGTATCCACCTTGCTTTCGGGTAAAGAGGTAACATTTGTATTTATAAAAGTGGCCAGATTTTCGCCAAAACCTGTTTCATAACGTATTTCCAATCCTATTCTTCCCAGATTAATTCCTGCTCCAATATTCAGACCCACCGTAAAATCATTTTCTATGGTATCAATGGAGATATCACTGAATTTGCTGTTCAGAATGTATTGAAAAGAAGGGCCTGCAAAAACATTCAAGGGACCAATTATTCTCCAACCTGCTAATACGGGGATATCCAATTTATCAATCTTAAGGTCACCATCGCTATAAGCGGATTTTGTATGCGTATAAACTACTTCCGGGCGCAGATAATATTTATCGCCTAGTTTTCCGTAGAACCCTACGTGATAACCCACATTAGCATCCGGATTTTGAATCGCTTCGTTGACATCTTCGAGATAATCCCCATTGGAACTGTAGTTGAGTCCGGCCTTAATTCCGAATCCTGATTTTTTTTGCGCAAAAGCCGATAGGCAACCTGCGATTAGCAGGAGCATTAAAAGTGTTCTTTTCATATTGTTCTTGTTTAATAAGTTATGTGGGATCTGAAATGATACCACGAATAGTTAAACCTTTCTTTTTAACACCCTTAGAACTGCTTTTTCTATGGCTTTATTATTCAAGCCGTATTTTTCCATTAATTGATCGGGGGTACCGCTTTCACCAAAGGTATCCTGTGTGGCTATAAATTCCTGGGGTACAGGATAGGTGGTAGTTAAAGTTCTGGCCACACTTTCTCCAAGTCCGCCCAGAAAATTATGCTCTTCTGCAGTTACAATGGCACGGGTCTTTTTTACGGAATTGATAATGGCTTCTTTGTCCAGTGGTTTAATGGTATGAATATTAATTACTTCAGCCGAAATACCCTGACTTTCCAGGTTTTCAGCTGCAATAAGTGATTGCCAGACCAAATGTCCTGTAGCCACTATGGTAACATCGGTACCTTCATTTAAAAGAATCGCTTTTCCAATCTCAAATTTCTGATCTGCGGGGGTGAAATTGGCAACAGCAGGTCTCCCAAATCTCAAATATACCGGTCCCTCATGCTCAGCTATGGCTATGGTGGCAGCTTTTGTCTGATTAAAATCACAGGGGTTAATAACGGTCATTCCGGGTAACATTTTCATCAAACCTATATCTTCCAGGATCTGGTGTGTGGCACCGTCTTCCCCAAGGGTTAAGCCTGCATGCGAAGCGCATATTTTTACATTCTTGCCGGAATAAGCTATGCTCTGTCTGATCTGATCATAAACCCTGCCTGTAGAAAAATTCGCAAAAGTACCTGTAAAAGGTATATATCCTCCGATGGTAAGTCCGGCTGCAATTCCCATCATATTAGCTTCGGCGATGCCAACCTGAAAAAAACGCTCAGGGTTTTCATCAATAAATTCCTGAATTTTAAGAGAACCTACCAAATCTGCACAGAGAGCTACAACTTTGGGGTTAGTACGTCCCAGTACAGTCATGCCCGCTCCATAACCACTTCTTGTATCTTTCTTTCCTTGGTCTATATACTTTTTCATTAATTCTTATTTTTTGTATTCAGGATTAATAGTCCCCTAGTGTTTCAGGATTCTGACTTAAGGCAATTTCCAGTTGTTGGTCGTTGGGTGCTTTACCATGCCAGGCATGTGTATGCATCATAAAATCTACGCCGTTGCCCATAACCGTATCCATAATTATACATACGGGTTTTCCTTTGCCTGTTCTTTTCTTCGCCTCATTAAGCCCATGGATAACTTCCTCCAGATCATTCCCGTTCTTAATTTCCATGGTATCCCATCCAAAGGCTTCAAACTTTTTCTTTAAGTCACCCATGGGTAAAACATCAGATGTGGCACCATCAATTTGTTGCCCGTTATGATCAATTGTGGCTATTATGTTATCAACCTTATTTCCTGCCGCATACATAATTGCTTCCCAGTTCTGACCTTCTTGCAATTCCCCATCTCCATGCAGACTGTATATGAGATGTTTATCCTTATTTAATTTTTTAGCCAATGCCGCTCCTATAGCGACAGACATGCCCTGTCCTAAAGACCCTGATGCTATTCGCACTCCGGGTAGCCCTTCATGTGTCGCAGGATGGCCTTGCAACCTGGAATTCAATAAACGAAATGTTTGTAATTCTTCAACCGGAAAGTAACCATGTCGCGCGAGTACGCTGTAATAAAGGGGGGAAATATGCCCGTTGGATAAAAAGAACAGATCTTCATCAAGGCCATTCATATCAAAACCTTCTTTCAGTTCCATAATCTCATTATACAACGCTACCATAAACTCCGTACATCCCAGAGAACCCCCGGGATGCCCCGAATTTACTTTATGTACCATTCGCACAATGTCCCGGCGAACTTGTGTAACAAGGTCTTGTAATTCCTTTAAATCTGACATTTTATTTTGGTTTTATCAGGGTCAAATGTAATGGCAAACTTTTGCCTGCACAAGAGGAGTTATAATATTTTATTAACGTTTGAGCGCTTCACATAACTTTATTTTTTTGTTAAGTATTTTATGCAACTCAGTTGAGTATATTTGCCAATGAAATCTTGCTTTGAAGTTTAAATTAGAACATACAGATTCAGGAACAGCCGCCCGTGCCGGAGAAATAATTACGGATCATGGTGTAATCAGGACTCCAATATTTATGCCTGTTGGAACCGCAGCATCAGTAAAAGGGGTACACCAGAGAGAACTTCGCGATGAAATTGATCCGGATATTATATTAAGCAATACCTACCACTTATTCTTAAGGCCAAAAATTTCAATTTTGGAACAGGCCGGGGGACTTCATAAATTTATGGGATGGGATAGAAGTATTCTTACCGACAGCGGAGGTTACCAGGTGTATTCGCTTTCAGCCAACAGGAAAATAAAGGAGGAAGGGGTAAAATTCAAATCTCATATTGATGGCTCTTTACATATGTTTACGCCTGAAAATGTAATGGAAATCCAAAGGTCAATTGGCGCCGATATTATTATGGCTTTTGATGAATGTACGCCCTATCCATGCGATTATAACTATGCAAAGAAATCTATGCACATGACCCATAGATGGTTGGACAGATGTATAAAACATTTAGATAATTTACCCTATAAATATGGATTTTCCCAGTCGTTTTTTCCTATTGTTCAGGGATCTACTTTTAAGGACCTGCGTATTCAGTCTGCGGAGTACATTGCAAATGCCGGGGCGGAAGGGAATGCAATTGGCGGCCTTTCTGTTGGAGAACCAGCAGAGGAAATGTACGCCATGACAGAGGTGGTGTGTAATATTTTGCCAAGAGATAAACCGCGATATTTAATGGGTGTGGGAACGCCAATTAATATTTTGGAGAATATAGCATTAGGGATAGACATGTTTGATTGTGTGCTGCCTACCAGAAATGCCAGGAACGGAATGCTTTTTACCGCACATGGCACTATTAATATTAAGAATAAAAAATGGGAAAATGATTTTTCCTTGATTGATGAGGAGGGTACTACCTTTGTTGATAAAGAATACACCAAAGCATATTTACGACATCTATTTGCCGCAAATGAATATTTGGGAAAACAAATTGCCACAATTCACAACCTTGGTTTTTATATGAGGTTAGTTCGGGATGCCAGAAAGCATATTATAGCAGGTGACTTTTCCAGCTGGAAGGGTATGATGGTACAGCAAATGAATAAGAGGTTATAGTCATGACAATTATTGACAAATACATATTAAAGCGATATCTGGCCACTTTTGGAATGATGTTGTTGCTATTTATCCCAATCGGCATTATGCTTAATCTTGCCGAGCAGATAGGTAAGATGATTGACAATGAAGCCCCTCTTAACGAAATACTTATCTACTATGTGAACTTTACGATTTATATAGGTAGTCTGTTGTTCCCAATCTTTTTGTTTTTATCCATTATTTTTTTTACTTCCAAATTGGCCAACAATACTGAAATTGTCGCAATTCTTAGTTCGGGAGTTTCGTATAGCCGGTTTTTAAGGCCGTACTGGATAGGGGCAAGTATTATTGCAGTAATTATGTTTTTTATGGGGATGTTCATTGTACCCAATGCCAGTAAGCGTTACAATGAGTTTAAATTTGAATATTTAAAAAGAGGAAATAAGGACAGGGTAACCAGCAATATTTTTAACCAGCTGAACGAACGTGATTTTATTTACGTAAGTAGTTTTGATCCTGCCAGAAAAATAGGATATAACTTTACTTTTGAGCACTTTAATGAACAAAATCAACTTGATTATAAGATATCTGCAAGCAATATCCGTTGGGTGCCTAAAGACAGCATATATAGATTAACCTCATATACCAAAAGGAAGATAAAGGCAAATACTGAGATTGTAGAAACCAAACGAAGGCTGGATACTTTATTTGTCTTTAATATTGAAGATTTAACCCCTGTTTCATATGTGGCTGAGACCAAGAATTTATTTGAACTCGATGAATTTATAGAGGTTCAGAAAAAGAAAGGGGCATCAAATATTAACACTTACTTTTTGGTAAAATACAGACGGTGGGCACTTCCCATTACCGCGTTTATTCTTACCGTAATTGGGGTGGCAGTCTCTTCTGTAAAACGAAGAGGTGGAATGGGTGTAAATCTTGCCTTTGGAATTGGGGTTGCCTTCATTTATATATTTTTTGATAAAGTTTTTGGCACACTGGCCGAGCAATCCGGCTTTTCCCCTTTGCTGGCTGTAATAATTCCGAATCTGGTATTTGGCTTTTTGGGTTTTTATTTACTTAAAAATGCCAAACGATAAATTAAAAAACTACCTGCATCTCCACCTGATTGTATTTATTTGGGGATTTACCGCAGTACTGGGAAAATTAATTACTATAGATGCCATGCCGTTGGTTTGGTATCGAATGACCATCGCCGCTTCATTAATTTTTGTTTTTATTTTGCTCCGGGGTTATTCCTTTAAGGTCAGTTCTAAAACTTTTTTAGTGTTGCTGTTGGCCGGTATTATTATAGCATTGCATTGGCTTACATTTTTTAAAGCCATAAAGGTTTCTAATGTATCGGTTGCATTGGCCACTATGTCTACAGGTGCCCTGTTTACTTCCTTACTTGAGCCAATTTGGTATGGCAGGAAAATGATATGGTATGAAGTGGTATTTGGTTTGATGGTGGTTTTTGGATTATACCTCATTTTTAATGTGGATACTGCCTTTAGTTTAGGTATGGGCCTGGCTCTTTTATCGGCACTATTGGGATCTGTATTTACCTTAATCAATGGACAATTAATTAAAACACATAAGCCGTCAACAATATCTTTTTACGAATTAATGAGCGGCGGATTTTTTATATCGGTGTATTTGGTAATAAACGGATCCTTTAATAAATCTTTTTTTACGCTTCCGTTTTCCGACTGGTTTTTTGTATTTATACTGGCATCTGTCTGTACGGCATATGCTTTTATTGCGGCCATAAAAGTTATGAGATTTATCAGCCCTTATACGGTTATGCTCACCACAAACTTAGAACCGGTTTATGGCATTTTTCTGGCACTTATTGTTTTTGGTCAAAGCGAAAAAATGAGCCCCGCGTTTTATTTTGGAACCCTTATTATAGTAATCACTATAATTGCAAATGGCATCCTAAAGAATAGGGGGAAATTAAATGTTTTAAACAGAATAAGAGGCAAGGATACCTGAAGTGTTTATTAATTTAATGTATAAGACGTCATAAAATTTTATATTTGCCTACGCAATCAAACTAATGCCATCTTCAAAAGTGGCAAAAACTTTTTTTAATGGAATATTTGGAATTTGAACTTCCTATTAAGGAATTGGTAGAACAGTTGGAAAAATGCCAGATTATTGGTGAGGAGAGTGAAGTCGATGTTACGGAGACCTGCCGGCAAATTGAAAAAAAATTAGACGAAACAAGGAAGGAGATATATAAAAATCTTACAGCCTGGCAAAGGGTTCAGCTTTCGAGACATCCCAACAGACCCTATACTTTAGATTATATTAGAGCTATATGTGGCAATACTTTTTTAGAGCTATTTGGTGACAGGAATGTAAAAGATGACAAAGCCATGATTGGCGGTTTGGGTAAAATTGGAGACCAAAGTTATATGTTTATTGGCCAGCAGAAGGGTTATAATACAAAGACCAGGCAGTTCAGGAATTTT
>JAHEBI010000026.1 GCA_024642325.1 Eudoraea sp.
AGAAGAAAAATTGCAATTATGCCGTGAATACGGTGCTGACCATACTATCAACTATGTGACTGAAGACCTGAAATCTTCAGTAAAGGAGCTAACGGGAGGTAAGGGAGCCGATGTCATCTACGATCCCGTTGGTGGAGAATATTCTGAAGCAGCATTCAGGGGAATTGCATGGGGAGGGAGATTTCTGGTAGTCGGATTTGCCTCCGGTACCATTCCAAAAATGCCTTTAAACCTGCCTTTACTTAAAACAGCCTCTATTGTCGGGGTATTTTGGGGTGATTTTGCCATGAAAAATCCAAAAAAGAATATGGAGAACACCATGACCTTAATGAACTGGTATGACAAGGGAATGCTAAACCCCCATATCCATAAGACTTATGAATTGAAAGAGACCGCTATGGCATTGGAGGATATGATAAGTAGAAGGTCAAGAGGCAAATTGGTAATACAAATATGAGGGTGTTTTACCTATGGAATTAAATTCGAAATTAAAATTCTGTTTGGTTTAAACAATTCATTATAAGAAAGACGGCTTATAACAGACATAATTAATAAACTAGATTAAATGAGACTAAAAGACAAAATAGCTATAGTTACCGGCGGGGCCCGCGGAATAGGTCAGGCCATATCCGAACTTTTTGCAAAAGAAGGGGCCACAGTAATTATAATGGACCTGTTACCACAGGGGCAAAAAGTAGCAGATGATATCATTGAAACCGGTGGCAAAGCAGAGTACCATCAGGTTTCCGTGACGGATAAAGCCGCCGTGGAAAATCTTTTCAAAAAAGTTAATGACAAATATGGTAAAATAGATATCCTTATTAACAATGCAGGAATCACAAGGGACAGAACACTCGAAAAAATGAGCGAAGAAGAATGGGACGCGGTTATAGAAGTAAATTTGAAAGGGGTCTTTATCTGCACCCAGGCCGTGGTACCTTATATGAAGCAAAATAAATATGGCAGGATAGTGAGCGCCGCCTCAAATGTTGGTTTAAGGGGAAACTTTGGACAGACGAACTATGCAGCCACCAAGGCCGGGGTCATTGCCATGGCGAAGACATGGACGATGGAATTTGGTAAACACGGCATTACAGCCAACGCCATAGCCCCCGGTTTTACAATGACCGATATGGTAGACAAGATCCCCGGGGAACATTTTGCAAAGATCAGGGAAAGTATCCCCCTGCGTACTGTTGCACAACCCATAGATATTGCTTATGGTTACCTGTACCTCACTTCCGATGAGGCGCGCTTTGTTTCAGGTATATGCCTTACTATAGATGGCGGAACTTCAAGATAATTATATAAAATGGCTAAACTGGAATTAGAGAATTTTGAATCGTTTCGCGAATTGGAAGGTAAAGAATTGCCCGTAGGAGACTGGCTTACTGTTACCCAGGATATGATCAATGACTTTGCGAAAGCCACCATGGATTTCCAATGGATACACATAGATGTTGAAAAAGCAGAAAAATACTCACCTTTTAAAAAGCCGGTCGCACATGGCTTTTTATCCTTATCACTTTTATCCAAGCTTTTGAAAGATGTTTTATGGGTTAAATCTGCGAAAATGGGTATCAATTATGGGTTGGATAAAGTGCGCTTTCCAAGCCCTGTTTTGGTGGACAACCGACTTAGATTGAACTGTACTGTACAAAAAATCGAGAATTATCGTGATAATGGCCTGAAAATAAGCTGGAATTGTGTTGTGGAGATCGATGGGTCGGATAAACCCGCTTGTGTGGCAGAATTTATTAGTCTGATGTTTGAGTAATTTTTTAAATTTAATAACTCATCAATTATAAGGGAAAGAAATTAGAATTATATTATTAAACCAATACCAACTAAAATTATAACCAATGACCAGACTTTTTGACCTTCTTTACCATCAGCTGAACACTAACCCACTGGAAGTTTCCGTAAGCGCCCGCGATGCGGATGGCAACTGGGAGCCCTATAGCTCGGCAGATATTGTTGATTATGCGGAACGAGCGGCGTCTGGCTTATTGAAACTAGGGCTAAAGCCTGGAGATAAGGTGGCACTGGTAGTTTACAAGAACAGGCCGGAATGGATAATAATGGATTTCGCACTGCAAATGGCCGGAATAATAAGTATTCCAATGTACCCTACCATAAGTATTTCGGAGTATGAGTATATCCTGAACGAAGCAGAAGTGAAGGCAGCGTTTTGCGGGGGGCTTGATCTTTATGACAAGCTCTCGGCTACCCAAAAAAAAGTTCCTTATTTAGAAAATATATATACCTTCGATAAGGTTAATGGAAGGCCATTCTGGCAAGAAATTCTCGACAAAGATAGACTGCCCGAAGTTGAGGAAGTTAAGAATCAGATTACAGGGGAGGACCTTGTTACCATTATATATACTTCAGGAACAACAGGAAACCCCAAAGGTGTTATGTTGACACATAGTAATGTCATGCATGCCATTCTGGAGACTTCCCCATTTTTAAATATAAATGCCGGCGAGAAGGTATTGAGTTTTCTGCCGCTCTGCCATATTTATGAAAGGGCTGTTTCTTTCGCGTATTTTAACAAGGGTGCTTCCATATATTTTTGTGGGACAGATAAACTGAGTGGGCCGGATGGCGATTTGGCATCTGTACAACCTGTAGTTTTTACAACGGTTCCAAGACTGCTTGAAAAAATATATGAAGCAATCTACAATAAAGGCCTGGCCTTAAAAGGAGTAAAAAAAGCATTATTCTTTTGGGCTCTTCGTTTAACGGATAATTTTGATCTCGATCAGAATTTATCCCCTATGGATAAGGTAAAATGGGGTCTGGCAGATAAATTAATCTTTAGCAAATGGAGGTCAGCTCTGGGAGGTAACGTGCGCCTGATAGTTACTGGTTCAGCTCCTTGCCCTTTAAAGATAATACGTGTTTTTTGTGCAGCAGGAATCAATATACGCGAGGCATATGGTTTAACTGAAACATCCCCAACCTTAACAGTCAATGGTATGGAACCGGGTGGGGCCATAATTGGAACCGTCGGTTATGCTATCAATGGGGTGGAACTATATATAGATAAAACATCGGGTGAATACAATGAAGACGAAGGCGAAATACTTGCCATTGGACCCAATGTTATGTCCGGCTATTATAAAAAACCGGAGATCAATGCCCAGATATTTAAAGTAATTGATGGTAAAAAATGGTTTTGTACCGGGGATATCGGTAAGTTAATCAAAGGACCGGGAGGAAAAGAATTTCTCAAAATTACGGATAGAAAGAAGGAATTACTGAAAACTTCCGGAGGTAAGTATGTTGCACCGGCACCTATCGAAAACAGGATTAAGGAGAATTTTATCATCGAACAGATTATGGTCATCGGGGATAAACAAAAATTTGTATCAGCACTCATTGTTCCATCGGAAGATGGGTTAAAGAACTGGTGCGCGCATAAAAAAATACCCTGGACCAATCTGGAGGACATGGTAAAGCAGGACCGAATTATTGCGAAATATCAAAAAGTGATTGATAAATACAACCCGGAATTCAGTCATATAGAACAAATAAAGAAATTCCGGATAGTGACTGCCGTATGGTTACCTGTTCATGAAGACAATACCGAAGGTGAGCTTACGCCCACTTTAAAGCTCAAAAGAAGGGTGATAAGGGAGAAATATAAACAGGAAATTCAGGAGATATATTCTTAAAAATAGATAAGTGAATTGTTGTGCTATTTTAAGCGGGATTTTAAAGGCCCTGGGAAGTATTTAAAGAATCCAATTGGATTGAGACCAGAAAGTCAACCTATATAAGTTATTGACTTCTATTATATGATTTCCATAGTGTGCTACTGCTTTTGAATCTTTGTGGAATTAAGGCTGTCCATTTCCTTTCTGAACCTGAGTATTATCAGAGAATCAAATTGCTGACCAATACTATCCTTCATTTGTCTCCAGTTGGCAGCATTCATTTTCGCATTGTAATTCATTATTTTGTTGAATCTTGTAATGTTAAACCGGTTAGCCTTCCATGCTGCGGCGGTACTTTCCTGATGTTTTAAGTCCTGAAGGTAAATCCCGATTCCAAAGCCAATTATAACCACGACTAAGGCTAATGCTAATATTCTTGTAGTTTTTGGCATTTTATAGGTTTTAGGATCATGATATTAAATCTATGATGGATTTGGAGTAGTATGGCAAATCAAAGATACGAATATCTGTTAGATCTAATAAAATTTTTAGCTGTCCTGAAGTTTAATGGACAATAAGATGGTTATGACAGATGCGCACTGAGAACTTAATACAGCAAATCCTAGATGAATTTAGCGATTACCATAAATACCATAAAAATAACGAAAGCACTGCCAAACGTCAGAACAAAGTTGATAATTTTGGATTTTGTTTTTCTTTTCATAACCATAAAACTAGATTTGTCTGTTCCAACAACAAAACATGTTCGATCAAATCTCCAAAATTTAGCTCAAATGCTTTCTGTTCCTTTCTATCTGTAGTAATTGGGTGTAATACTTTGGGCTTCTATCAAATACTTTGAATGTAATTAAGGTGCCTCAACATTAGAAAGAAATGTGCCAATGTGCAGCAGCAATTGTTTTGCCTTGCTATTTTGATTTTCTATAGCGTCAATGTATCCGGTACAATCCCACTTAGGGCATCATTTAGTGGATTGCCCCGCAAAAAGAAGATTAATAAATAAGAGCAGGGGGTAGGCAAAAAACAGAAAGCCGGAGCTTACTGAGCTGAAATAAGGCTTTTGTTGGGGAGAGTAGTTTATTCCTCCTTGCCGGATTCTTTTAGTATCTTTCTAATTAAAGAAATTTGTCCTAAATGATAGTAGCTATGTTCTATCACTCCTTCAATATTTCTTCGGTATGTGCCGTATTTCTTATCTACAAAAATTTCTTCTAATTTTTCATTCGTCATAAGCCCGACCTGATTTGCAAACTTTTCAGAATTAATCCACATTTCATTCAATAGGTGATCCCAATCTTCTTTTGATTCAATTGGTGGGTGATCAAAGCTAAATTTATCGCGGATTTCAAGAGCTCCTCCTTCGAACACATTCAGTACTCCAGATATGTAATAATTAATATGATAGCTCAGAGCCGCAATTGTGTTTAAAGTTCCAATTTTGCATGTGGCTTGTTCCCAGCTGACATTAGATAATTGATCCTTGTAATTTGTATTGGCAATCCATTTACCATTGAGAAGGACTTCTTTAAAACGAGTTGCGATTTGATTTGAATTTTCCATAAGTTAATAGGTGATAAAAGATGTTTTATATTCCCATAAACGGTTTATATATAAAAAACAGCGTTCTAAAAGTACGAACTTTTAGGACTAGAACTTATTTGCTATGTTGTATTCACTGTGATGGTAATTGGGTTTACTTATAATTTTCTGATAGTCTTGTCAGGACTTCAACAGCTTGAACGGCATCTATTTTATCCACAAAAATAAGGTCATGGTAATAAACTGCAATAACAGTACAGCTTATAATATACTTTGCCAATTCAGTTGAAAATAAGGCTGTCAAACCGACAGCGTCCAGTGAAGAGTGAATCATTAATCTAATCCAGGAAGCAATGTGCTCATACGGTAATTTTAATTCATCTGCTCTTTTTTTGCTGATTACAATGGTAATTCCTTCTTTTTCCCTGAATTCACAGATGGTATCATTTCTGTCTATGTTATGAAGGTCATTAACCGTTACAAACACGTATTCCCCTGCGTTTAATTTGGGAGACATACCTTTTATCAATTGCGCTAAATTTGTTTCTCCCGCCACTTTTTATTTTTTATTAAAGCAATTAGGGAGACTATGGCCCAAACACCTTCGAGTATAATAAAAGGAAGATAATTCATTAAAATTGAAGCTAAACAAGCCATTGATGCCCCAATAAAATTCAAGAGTATAAAAGTCAAACTACGCTTATCTAATTTCCCGGTTACATTTAAAATATATGCGAGTAGTATTTGAAAAACTCCAATAAACCCTATCCAATCTACTTTGTTCATTTATAGTTTGATTTGGTTGCCAACGGTCAGTAATCCTCTGAATGTATTCTACTCTTTATCCAATGCCAACACGGTTTGAAGCAATACGTTTGCTCCATTTGCCATATCCACCGCTGTTGTAAATTCTTTTGGCGAATGACTGATACCGCCAATACTCGGCACGAAAATCATTCCTATCGGTGCAATAAATGCCATGTCCTGTGAATCATGTCCTGCGCCACTTTGCATATGTTTATAAGTGAAACCCAATGCCTTTGCAGCCTGCACAATTTTGTCCTGAATAGATGTATCTGTCAAGGCAGGTGTAGCGCCCAACAATTGATTTTTGAAGGTAATTTTTGTACCGCCCGATTTAGCAATGTCTGCAGCTTTTTTTTCTATTTCACGAAAGAGTTCCCAAATTTTATCATATGACAAATCTCTTATCTCTAATCCTAAAACAACTTTTCCCGGAACAACATTATAGGCTCCTGGCTGAGCGGAAATTTTACCTACCGTACCAACTTGTCTGCCTTCATGACTGGTAATTACTTCATTGACGGCAATGATAAGCTTGGCTGCGGATAGCAACGCATCGTTCCGCAGATTCATAGGAGTTGTTCCTGCATGATTGGCAAAACCCTCAATGGTTACTTCCCAGTCTTCGATCCCCACTATACCTTCCACCACACCAATCTGAATATTTTCCTTTTCTAAAATTCCACCTTGTTCAATATGCAATTCCAAAAATGCGGATAAGTCACCTTTTTTCCTGATGACGCCGGGAATACTATCCGCATTTCCTCCAATAGCATTTATACCTTCTCTTATTGTTAATCCGGACTGACTTAACATTTTTAATCGTTCTTGATTAAAATCTCCTGCAAGCGCCTTGCTGCCAAGTAAGCTGCCTTCTTCGTCTGAAAATATTATCAATTCGAGCGGATGATTGGTAACTATGTTGTTTTCTTGAAGAATTTCCATTATTTCCAGTCCGCTAACAGAACCTACGCATCCATCATAATTACCCCCATCGGGTACCATATCTATATGACTCCCAAATGCAATTGGTTTTAGAGTTATATCCTTACCTTTTCTCTTTCCAATGATATTCCCTGCAAAATCAATTGTTACGTCAAGTCCCGCTTTCTTCATTTGCTCAATAAACCAGGTTCTTCCTTCTACATCGCCTTTTGAATAGGCAACCCGGTACCCTTTGCCGTTGGTATCTTTACCAAATTTTGCCAATTCAAAAATCCTTTTCTCTATCCGCTCCTGGTTTACTTTTAGTTCTTTAACATTAATTGGAGTTTGGCTAAAAACAGAAAACGATAAAATGGTCGTAATACAAACAGGAATTAGTTTCTTTAAATAATGCATCAATGGAAATTTTATAAGGTTGGTAAAAGTTTAAAATGTTTCTGCCTTCTTCTTGATGAAAAGTGAATTCCATAAAGGTTTCCTAACCGTCTTTTTAAAAGGGTTTTAATACTTTATATAAAACCTGTTGTGAATACTTTTAGGACTATCCAAACTTATGATCATAGAATTACTGATTTATTTAATTATCGGTAATTCAATATAGGAATTATATTTTTTACCAGTATGAATGTCAAGGGTTATTGGCTTGCAATTTTCCTATGTATTATCTACGCTTATTGCCGGATTAAATTCATAGTTAGTATAATCTGCGCCTGCAATGGATAATCTGATTTTGTGCCCAGGCCTGAATTTCCCGGCTTGAGGTTGCATATCGAATTTCAAGTTTATTATAGAATCATGTGCAAACGGGTTCATCATAGTCTTCTTCCTTGTAGGAATGCCATGGCAATTCAGGTTTTACATCATAAAGTCCATTCACCATTTGATCATTCCCCTGTCAAACGGCATGACGCTCAGTCAGTTGGCGGATCATCATCCACCGCTCTGCGTATCGTGACCCCAATATGTTATGCTATACAGGATTAGCTTCGGTTTTCCCTTGGACTATGTAGTCTAAATGAAAAGAGACAAATCTTTGATTTGATTACTCTTTAATTTTCACTTCGATTCTTGAGCGAACTCAAATCTCGTTCAATAAAAAAGCTCGCCATTTGGCGAGCTTTTCATTCTTAAGTGACCTCGACAGGATTCAAACCTGTAATCTCTTGAGCCGTAATCAAGTGCATTATTCAATTATGCTACGAGGCCTTATTAATATGTTCCCCAATGGGGCTGCAAATATATTTCTTTTTACATTTAGGGCAAAATAACGAGCTGTATATTAAATGGATTTTAAAAAATACATCAGAGATATTCATGATTTCCCTGAAAAAGGAGTGACGTTTAAGGACATTACGCCCCTTTTAAAAGATGCAGAGGCTTTACAGGCTGCAGCAGAAGCCATACTAAAAATGATTGGTGATGTGAAAATAGATAAGGTAGTTGGAATGGAAAGCCGGGGATTTTTCTTTGCCCCCATCCTTGCTTCACGATTAAATGCCGGATTTGTTCCTGTTCGAAAGGTGGGAAAGCTACCGTCAGATAAGATCAGCAGAACATATTCCCTGGAATACGGGAAAGATACACTGGAAATACATGCAGATAGTATTTCGCCGGGAGAGTATGTGATCATACATGATGATGTACTGGCTACGGGTGGTACTGCTAAAGCAACCTGTCAGTTGGTAGAAGACCTGGGGGGTAAAGTCGTCCAATGTAATTTTTTACTGGAGTTATTGTCGCTGAAGGGCGCGGCCAAATTGAAAGGTTACCCTGTTAGATCCCTGATAAGTTTTTAATCAAGAGCATTTGTGGTAATAAAATAACGCCAGCCAATTATGGCCAATTGATACCTGGAGGCTTTGGAAAGGTCTAATCTCTTTTTGGTATAGGAAGGTAATAGTAGTTTATTCATTTTGGCAAGAAGCTTGAAGAGTAGCTTTTTCATACGTGGCTTTTTGCAAATATACTATCTTATACAGAATGCAAATGAAACGCAAAGGGAGCTTATTTTAAATAAGTACGTCCTAATATCTTGTTAGGTTATTATTAGTATCAGAGATACCAAAACAAAAATAATTATCTTGGCAATGGTGATCATAACGTATATTTTAAAAGGTTAAAAAAATAATTTTGATTAAATATTACTCGAAGATATTGCAATACAATCCACCTCTCCAAAGAAATCACCAATAATTAATGCAATTGAATGCAATATTGTAAGTAAAATAATGGAATGTATTATAAATATATTGTTGTAGCCTTGCCGAAAGTTTTATTATGTAATAAAAAACAGCCTTAATATTACATAACTGTAATATTTGTAGGGGGTATTTTCGATGTTTTTTGAAATGCAAGGGGTTTTTTTAGGTAAAAAACACCTTTTTTGGCTTTTCCGTTGTGAAATAAAAAAATACCGGTCACATTTCTGACCGGTATTTTAAGCATATATGAAATTTAAGTACTTTCAGAAGTCTAGTTTTCCTTTTTGGTTTTAACAGGGCTGACAATCCTTTTCTGAGGTGTCAATTATAAGGGTGAACCAATGGTAATTTGCCGACAGATATGATTAATTAATTATATACCCTTCTCTGTTCCGGGCGTATTCCGCTATATTTGCTAAAACCTTCCGGATGCTGAATATACTTTTTATCGTAATTGGTTTGGTCTTATTAATACTAGGAGGTAACTGGTTATTAAAGTCGGCTGTAGCCCTTTCTTTACGGCTGAATATATCCAGAATTATCATTGGGATGACCATAGTATCCTTCGCAACTTCAGCCCCGGAACTTATAGTGAGTATAAACGCTGCCATAGATGGTTTTCCGGATCTGGCGTTGGGCAATGTAATCGGATCGAATATTGCAAATCTTGGGCTGGTGTTGGCAGTGGTTATTTTGATGGGAAGTATTGATGTACGCAAGGCTTTCTACATAACAGACTGGCCGGTAATGATGGCTGCTTCACTCTTATTTTTTGGTTTTATATATTTTGATGGTGTTCTGCAGTCTTATGAAGGGGCAATTATGCTGCTTTTTCTATTTCTGTTTTTGATTTTTTTACTTCGTTTTCAGAAAGTCGCTATTGTAGATGATTTTCATGAGGATGATGAACCATTACCGCTGTATAAAGCGTTGCTTTTCCTGGGAATAGGAGGGGGAGCTCTTTGGGGAGGCTCAGAATTACTTGTAAAAGGTGCTGTTGGAATGGCTACTTTTTATGAGGTGAGCGAACGTATTATAGGAATTACGGTAGTTTCTGTGGGGACAAGTGTACCTGAACTGGCGGCATCTATTATTGCCATAGTCAATAAGGAAAAGGCAATTTCTGTAGGAAACCTTATCGGGTCCAATATTTTTAATTTAATGGCGGTTTTGGGTATCACTTCAATGATTACGCCAATTTATGTTATAGACCAGGGCCTTCTGACTAATGATATATGGTGGATGCTTGGTATTTCATTTATTATCCTGCCATTGGTATTCTTTCCAAAAGGACTCCGACTTGGTTGGAGGGACGGAATTATTTTAATTACCTTATACACTCTGTTTTTATATTTTACACTATTTTGAGTTGAAACACATTTTGGTAAATAATTGTCATGAAGTTAAGAACACTTCTTTTCTTTACTATGCTTATGGGCCTTGGTATGCCCGTTGGCCGGGCACAGCAGGCAGAATTCCTATACGGAAAAGTCATAGATGCTGAAACTAAAGAACCTGTCTCTTTTGCCACTATACGAATTCTGAACAAAGCAGCAGGTGTGATCTCCAATGATGATGGCGGATTTGCAATCCCCTTAAAATTCAGAGAAATAGGCGAAATACTTGAGATTACCTCAATGGGCTTCAGGGAACAGAAGATTCTGATTTCGGAATTGTCTTTGGAAGAAGTAAACCTAATAAGGCTTTTTCCCATGACCATAGAACTCCAGGAAGTAATAGTTACCAGCAACAAAAAGAGGAGACTGTCTGCGGTAAAGATTGTAAAAAAGGCCATAGAAGCAATTCCTGAAAATTATCCTCAATATTCTTTTTCAACAGTAGGGTATTATCGCGATTATCAAAAAAAAGAAAATCAATATATCAACCTAAATGAAGCTATATTAGGAGTTTTTGATAAAGGTTTTGATAAGTCAGATAATGAATCCACTGCAATACGCATATATGATTACAGGGAAAACATCGATTTTAAAAGAGATACCATAGCTCAAAAGCCCTATAATTATACTAGTGGTACAAAGGTTATAGATAAAGCTTTTTTACGGAATTATGGGGGGAATGAATTTACCATTTTGCGAATCCATGATGCCTTGCGAAATTATGACATTGATTCATATTCTTTTGTGCATCGGTTAAAATATGATTTTATTAAAAATCATAGTTTTTCGAAAGGAGCTGATACTTATTTAACCAATGAAGGCCTTTATAGAATTAGATTTAGTAAGGAGGATATGCGCTATTCTGCCTCAGGTACACTATTTATTTCCCAAAGAGATTTCGCCATTCATAAAATGGAGTACGCCCTTTATGATAAATTGAAGACAACAGCCACTAGGAATGAAAATAAAAACGTGACCACAGAACAACTAATTTTTGAAGTCATTACGGAGTATCAAAGAGTTGACAATAAAATGTTTTTAAATTATATTTCTTTTAATAATTCATTCAGGTTAAGGAAACCTCCGGAATTTAAATTAGAGGAAATGTTAATGGATATAAAAAATCTGCGTTTTGAAGTAGTGTTTAACAAGGAACCCGAAAAGAAATCAGCCATTAATAAAAACAATTATTCTTTAAGATATAAGGGTAAAAAGTTGAAATTAAAGGAGATTGAATTGGTAAAAAAGCGCACCTACATATATCCCAATTTTAGCAATACTGATGAAAGGTTGTCTTTCTTTACAGAATTGAATACTTCCCGAAATAAAGATAATATGATAGATTCTAAGTTATTTTCTTTTGTAGCCAGGAATATTATTGATGAGGAAGGTAACAAAATAAATACACCGACTTACATGTATTTCAATCAGTTTAGGGAATTTTTCGTCCAGCAGGTAAAACCATATGCCACAGGGCCTTTAGACAGCCTGTATATGAAAAAGGAAAGGCCTATTTTTAAAGATCAGCCTATTGTCAAACCGGATGATTTCTCTGAATTATGGATGAACACTCCGTTAAAGAACATAAATAATTAAAAAGCCGTCTTTATGTAAATAAAGACGGCTTTTTAAAAATAATTCTTAAAATTAGCTGGCTACGGCTTCAATATTTGCTGATTTTACAGTTTTAATGATTCTGCCTGCAATTTTGTAGGGATCACCATTAGAAGCTGGTCTCCTGTCTTCCAGCCAACCTTTCCATCCTCTTTCAACGGTTATGATCGGAATACGGATTGAGGCACCTCTGTCTGATACGCCATAACTGAAATCCTTAATAGATGCTGTTTCGTGCAAGCCTGTCAGTCTTTCGTCATTAAAAGCACCATAAACGTCAATGTGATCAAGAGCCACTGGCCTGAATGCCTCACAAATTTTTTCATATATTTCTTTAGAACCACATGTCCTTAAAGTAGTGTTTGAAAAGTTTGCATGCATTCCGCTGCCATTCCAATCACC
>JAHEBI010000367.1 GCA_024642325.1 Eudoraea sp.
AACAGGCGGCAGATGCGCCTGTAGCTGTTTATGAAAACAAAGATGTTAGTAAAGGTAAGGGTCGCTTTGGGCCTTTTATCAAATGGGACGGAATGTTTATTAATGTGAATAAAAAATATGACTTTGATAATCTTACAGAAGCGGATATTATTGAATTGATTGAGTCTAAAAAACAGAAGGAGGCTGAGAAGGTTGTCAAGGAATGGTCTGGTGAAGGCATCCGAATTGAAAAGGCTCGATGGGGCAGGCATACGATAATCAAGGGGAAGACAAAGGTAGAGCTTGCCAAGGACGTAGATGCTGCCAACATGTCCCTGGAGGATGCCCAGGCATTGCTCGAAAAGAAGAAACCCGTAAAGAAAACCAAGAAAACCTAAGATTAACGTATAAATATGGCGTTTGATTTTTTACTTCCTGTCAGTGAAATGGCCCTCGCTCATTGTGAGTTATTACCGCCACAGTCTCTGGGTAAAAACATCCATAAACATACTGAGAAGAAAGGATTGCCTGTATTGGCAAATGCTTCTTTTGCCTTGTTGGGCGTTCTGGAATCCAGAAATGCCTTTGAAAAGAAAACAGAGCGACTGGATACTACCGAGATCAGAATTCAGCTTTACAAGCTTATGATGGGCAATTGGAATTCAGTCTTTGTAGACCTGGGCGATATAGCTGAGGGAGAAGCGGTGGAGGATACCTATTTTGTCGTTAAGGAAATTATTGCGGAACTACTGGAAGAAAATGTAATCCCAATAATAATTGGTGCTACTCAGGATATTACTTACCCTTCATACAGGGCTTTCGATAAAATTAAAGATATGGTAAATCTGGTGTCCATTGATAGCAGGTTTGATTTCGGGGCAGATGAGGAACTTATTTCTTCACATTCCTATATGAGTAAAATAATTACCGATAAGCCCAACAATCTTTTCAATTTTTCAAATATTGGATACCAAAGTTATTTTAATGCCCAGGAAGAGATTGATCTGATGGATCGCCTGTTTTTTGATGCGTACAGACTGGGAGAAATAACTTCAGACATTTCTTTGGCAGAACCGGTATTGAGAAATGCACACCTGGTAAGCCTGGATGCCAGAGCAATTAAAGCCGGCGACCTTGCCGGCTCTAAGAATTTTTCTCCCAATGGATTTAATGGAAGAGAAATATGTGCAATAGCCAGATATGCCGGCATTAGTGATAATGTTGCTGTGTTCGGAATATATGAAATCGAGAATAACGTTCAATCCTTCCAGTTAATTTCACAGATTATTTGGTATTTTATAGAAGGATATAATTTTAGAATAAAAGAGTTTCCGAGTGCCAAAAGCGACGACTTCACAAAGTTCAATGTTCCAACGGAAACGGAGCAATTGGTTTTTTATAAAAGTTTACTTACCGAAAGGTGGTGGGTTGAAGTCCCATCAATTTTATCTTCACATAATAAAACAAATTCACCTGCGTTATTACCATGCACTGAACAGGACTATTTAGATGCATGTAACCAAAATATCCCTGAAAGGTGGTTTAAGGCCTATAAGAAAGGTTTCAACTAATATTAAATATTTTAAAGGATAGACTGTTTTATACAATAAATTATTCAAATTACAGTTTTAGAGAATAATAATTGTGAATACTGTTTATAGTCTTAATCGAAATTTAACCTAAAGTATGAAGAAGCTATTGTTATTATCTATAGCGTTTGTTTTTTTGCTCACAAGCTGTGGGTCTAAGACAAAAGGAGAACTAGTCGGAGTCCAGGGTAAAAAGTGGTATCCGGAAAAACCTTATGGAATGGAACTGATCCCGAGGGGAGCATTTATCATGGGAAAAAGTGAGGAAGATGTAGGCAAGGTTCTTAACGCTCCAACCAAAACTGTTACCGTAAGATCATTCTATATGGATGATACGGAAATCACAAACAGTGAATATCGTCAGTTTGTAGAATGGGTGAAAGACTCTATTGTAAGAACCAAACTGGCTATCCTGGCCGATGAGTTAGGAATGGGTCCGGATGACGGAGGCATAGGAGAATACGCATTTAAGGATGCGGACACTACCAATATGTCTACTTATGACAAATATATGTTGGATAATTATTCCGGAATGGGGGAGACAGGATATGAAGGAAGAGGATTAAACAGAGATGAAGACCTGATCTGGGATACCTCGGATTATCCGGATGAATACTATACGGAAATAATGGACTCTATTTATATTCCCGAAGAGGAATCATATAATGGTCAGCGTACTGTAGATGTCACCAAACTTAAATACAAATACAGCTGGATGGATATTGAAGCCGCTGCGCGTTCAAGAGATGCGAGGAGAAAGGATTTTATTAAACATGAGGAATTGGAGATTTATCCGGATACAACTGTTTGGATAAGAGACTTTCAGTACTCCTATAATGAGCCGATGCACAATGACTATTTCTGGCACGATGCCTATAGTGAATATCCGGTTGTTGGAGTTTCATGGCAACAGGCCCAGGCTTTTTGTAACTGGAGAACGAAATTTAAAAACGACGATCAAAGGAGCAGGGGCAAGCAATTTGTAAATGGGTTCAGATTACCTACTGAAGCTGAATGGGAATATGCTGCTAGAGGTGGAATTGAAAGTGGAACCTATCCCTGGGGTGGTCCTTATGTGATTAGTGATACGGGTTGCTTTATGGCAAACTTTAAACCACAGCGAGGTGATTATGCAGCTGATGCGGCCTTGTATACGGTAGAAGCCAAGTCCTATGAGCCAAATGACTATAACCTTTACAATATGGCAGGAAATGTTTCTGAATGGACCAATTCCAGCTATGACCCAAATTCTTACGATTATGTTTCTACTATGAATCCAAATGGCGGGGATTACGAAAACAAAAGAAAAGTTATACGAGGAGGTTCTTGGAAAGATGTTGCTTATTTCCTACAGGTAAGTACCAGAGATTATGAGTATAGAGATTCTGCCAGAAGTTACATCGGTTTTAGGACCGTTCAGGATTATATGGGAGAAGAAGACTCAACTCAATAGATTTTTCGTATATAAATAAATCAAACAATAAACCAAATACTTATTTTTAACATTAAACTTAAATTAAATTTAGAATTATGGCACAGTCAAAATCAACAAAGAAATTATTTAACATGGCCTATGGCCTGGGAGCTTCAGTGGTTATCATTGGTGCATTATTTAAAATCCTTCACTGGGAATTCGGACCTCTTACAGGTGGTCTTCTTCTGGCGGTAGGTCTTATTACAGAAGCACTTATTTTCGCAATCAGTGCATTTGAACCAGTAGATGATGAATACGATTGGTCTCTGGTATATCCTGAATTGGCAGGTGGAATGTCTGGTGGCAAAAA
>JAHEBI010000368.1 GCA_024642325.1 Eudoraea sp.
TAGGTTTCTTGCCCCGGCTTTACCAAAGATATAGTATTTGTTGTCCGGAAGTTCCTCAGGTGTAAAATAGGCCATGTTTTCAACGATTCCTAAAACAGGAACATTTATTGCCTCCTGCTGAAACATTGCTACGGCCTTTCGCGCATCTGACAAAGCTACCTCCTGCGGTGTGCTTACCACAACAGCACCCGTAATTGGCATAGACTGCATAATACTTAAATGTATGTCCCCTGTGCCGGGCGGTAAATCAATCAACATAAAATCCAATTCTTCCCAATGCGCATCAAAAATCATTTGATTTAGCGCCTTGGAGGCCATAGGCCCCCTCCAGATTACCGCTTGATCAGGTTGGGTGAAAAAACCTATGGACAAAAGTTTTACACCAAAATTTTCAATAGGTAACATTTTGGATTTTCCATTTATATTCGTTGCTAAGGGTTTTTTGTCTGTCACATCAAACATAATAGGCATAGAAGGGCCATAGATATCTGCATCCAGCAAACCAACTTTAAATCCCATCTTGGCAAGTGTGACAGCTAAATTGGCGGTTATTGTAGATTTTCCCACTCCACCTTTCCCGGAAGCTACGGCTATTATGTTTTGTATTCCGGGTATTGGATTTCCCTTAATTTCATTGACCTTAGGCTTAATCGGTGTATCAACCTTAATATTTATGGAAATTTTCGCCTTTTCATAGACCTCTCTGTGAATTACCTTTAAAATTTCGACTTCGGTTTTCTTCCTTGCCTGAAGACTTGGGTTATTTATAGTAATATCTATAACTACTTCATCTCCAAATACCTGTATATTATTTATAGCTCCACTTTCAACCATATTCATTCCCTCACCCGGTACTGTAATGGTTTCAAGAGCTTTTAGAATTTCTTTCTTATCCAACTTCATAAACTGTGTAATTAAGGTCTTTATGTAAAATGATTCTAAACAACAAAGATAGGTTATAGGGGTGAAACTTTAAAGTTGTGGTATTGAAAAGGAAAAAATAAAAAAAGTTTTGGACTATAACTTGTAGCTTGTTCCGTGTAATTTCTATATTTCTGTTTAAACAACCCTAAAAATTATCCAAAGTCAATTCTTTGGCAGGATCCCAGTAATGCTTTTCAAAATCAACAATTTGATTATCCCGTATTTTTAGGCCCTCATTTTCCAATAACTGCTGCATTAAGTTGGTCCCGTCAAAGTGATGCTTACCGGTTAATAAGCCCTTCCTGTTCACAACTCTATGGGCGGGAACCCCTTCTATTGCTCCTGCTCCATTCATAGCCCATCCGACCATTCTTGCACTTCTTGCCGCTCCCAGATACTTCGCAATGGCACCATATGAAGTAACTCTTCCAAAAGGAATTTGCCTGGATACTTCGTAAACTTTTTGAAAGAAATTTTTATTTTCCGGTTTCATATTATCTATAAAATACCCTGAAAATAGTAATTACTAATAAGACCAGCATTAATGCACTAAGAATGTAATTCGAGTTTTTTGAAAATCGATCTGTCCTGGCTTCCAATTTATTAAAATATACGGTGTACAAATACAGCACTGTAAAAGTGCCGCTACCGGCGGCTATAATAAATGTCAGAATATCCCAAATTTCAAATTTTATCCAGCCGGAAGCATTCCACATGGCATTGAGTCCACTGTAGTAAGGAATAGTAAGTAAATTAAGTCCAGCAAGTAGCATCCCTTTAAAATAACTATTCTTCTTACTAAAATTTACCATCTTTATTTTTTTCTGTTTTTCCCGTTTAGCTGAAACAAAAAAATAAATTGCAAAAAAGGTAAAAACACCAAGTGCAATCTTAAGTAGTAAATCAATGACTTCAGGATTTCGGAATAAGAACTTTGAAATCATAACGGCAATGTATGCCTGCATCATTATCATGGTAGAGACACCAAGACTAAACGTAATTCCGTTCAACTTCCCCTTTTTAACGCTTGTTTGGGCTGCATTCATATTAAGTAATCCCGGGGGAACAGTTGCCATAAAAGCAGCCGAAAAGGTGACAAAAAAAAGTATAATTAAATGCGTCATTGGTTAATTGACAGTAAACTTTATGTATGTAATTGGTTTTCCTTTTTCAAGATACTGATTTTCATAGAAAGTACGTATATCCATCACTTCATTAGGGCTCCCCTCATTCCGGTATATGTCATGATTTGCATACAAAATCTTACATCCCAATCCATGAAGTATTCCCAAAGTGTAACCATGCATAAATTCACTATCGGTCTTTAAGTTCACAACGCCTTTATCGTTAAGTACAAACCTGTATTTATCCAGAAAGGCCTTATTGGTAAGCCTGTGTTTAGTGCGTTTATATTTTATTTGCGGGTCTGGAAATGTTATCCAGATTTCATCTACCTCATTCTCGGCAAAGATCAAATCTATCAATTCAATCTGCGTTCGCAAAAAGGCTACATTTTTCAAATTCTCATCGAGTGCAGTTTTTGCGCCTCTCCACAATCTGGCCCCCTTAATATCGACGCCTATAAAATTCCGGGAAGCATCCATTTTTGCAAGGCCAGTGGTATATTCTCCTTTACCACAACCCAGCTCCAATACTATTGGGTTATCATTCTTAAAAAAATTCCTCCATTGCCCTTTTAAATGAAAATTGCCCTCAAGAATTTCATCCCTGCCAGGTTGGATGACGTGGCTATAAGTATTGTTTTGTTCAAATCTTTTGAGTTTATTTTTACTTCCCAAAGCAAAGGGTGTTATAAGGTTTCCGCAAAACTAAGAAATTCTTTTGGAGAGCAGATTTAGTTGGTTTTTGGTTTAGCTTTTTCCAGGGTAAATGAAAATTCGGATCCTACATCCACCACACTTTCAACATATATTTTTTCGCCATGTGCCTCAATAATGTGTTTCACGATAGCCAAACCTAAACCGGAACCCCCTTCCTTCCTGCTGCCGCTTTTATCAACTCTGTAAAAACGTTCAAAAAGCCGGGGAATATGTTCATCAGGAATTCCTTCACCATTATCTGTGATTCGCACAATTACTTTATTCCTGATAAGGTTTTCGACACTTACCTCAGTAGTTCCATCGTGATGACCATATTTAATAGAATTTACAATCAAATTTGATAACACCTGCTGTATTTTATCCCTGTCCGCTCTTACATAGATTGGAGACTCATAATCCATATCAAAAGCAAGTGTAATGTTTTTTTTGCCGGCCTTCATCTCCACCAGTTCAAATACACTCTCAATTAGCTCAATAATATCAAATTCACTTAATTCCAAATTCAGGTCACCGACCTCCAGTTTTGTGATCAAATCAAGATCCTTGATAATATAGATAAGCCGTTCTACCCCTTTTTGGGCTCGCT
>JAHEBI010000369.1 GCA_024642325.1 Eudoraea sp.
AGTATAATCAATACAATAATAATAAACACTGCTGGCAGTGCAATTTTTGGTAATTTATCCATTAGATATAATATTAAATTAGTCCGTTAAATTTTCTGATAAACCACTCGGCGGTCAAAGCGGCTGCAATGATTCCCAAGAGAATTTTAAAATCTATCAAAGATACGACATTTTGATTGCTTTTCTGGACGGGTAAGAACCTATTGTCGTTTATTAAATCCTCCGCGAATTTAGACACCTGTGCAGGAAAATACAGCTTAGCATTGGTGCTTTTAGCCAACCTTTCCAATTTTTTGTAATTACTGGATAACTGTTGTTGTTCCAAATCGTAGTCCAGTATGGTAAATCTTCCTGTTTTTTTTAGGTTTTCATTCTCTACGCTCGCAGTAAAATTGTATTCCCCTGAAGGAAGTGTTCGAATATCAGCTTCGTAATAACCGTTCTTCAGCAACATTGGAATTTGCCTGGAAATAGAATTTCCAACACCATTTATAGAGAGTTTTATGGTTGCATTTGTATCAAAAACAAAGGTCTCATCAAAATATGTAGCCTTTATAATAGCTTCATTTATTCCCTGATAGATATTTTCATACGCCAATGTAAGGCGGGTTCTGGGCTTGCTGTTGGCCAGGTAAAAAATAACTTTGGAAATAAAATCATCAAATTTTTTAAATTCCTGATCTTCCCTGTAACTCTGTGCGCGCCATTTCCAAATGTTTTCGCCAAAAAGGACTGCCTCACGTCGTAAGTTGGTTTCAAGGGTGGAAAAAAGAGGTTCGTTCATATCCATTCCCTTAATGCGTTGAGTTAGCATATTTTCATAGGAGGTAGTAATAAGTAATTCTCCCAAAGTGGTTTCGATTGGGGGGAATTCAGATACGTCCAGATCTGTGATATCAAAATGTGTATATCCCGGGTTTAAAATAGGTGTTACTTCTTCTTTCTGATCAAAACTGTTCTTTTGAAAACTATTCTGCACTCTATTCAGAAATTTCCAATCGGTTTTGGGGCCCGTAATGGTAAAAATGTTTGCGCCTTTGCTTTGTATATAAGTATATAATCCCTCAAAAGAAAGATCTGGCTGATATATAATGAAAAGATCAAATTGCTCCAGTTGACTGGGAGCTAGTGAAGGTTTTATAATGGATACTGAACGCTGTTCATTACTTTCAATTGCTTTTTTCAAAGCACCAAGATCCGGATGAAGTATTTGTGAGACTAGGGCAATATTGGTTTTTTCATCAATTACTTCCACACCAATCTGCCTGGAATTATTGGCAATATTTCTTTCATTTTCCAAAGGACTAAGGGTAATCTTAATGTTTTTAGCACCTACAGTAGTTGCATCCAGCAGCGTATTAATAATTTTAGAATTCCTTATCTCACTTAGAACAATTTTTTCTTTGTATAGATTTTGGCCGGCTTCTGTAATAGATAAAGTGGTTGATACCGTATTTTTACCCTGGTAGGAAACAAAAATTTCAATGGGATATTTATTTTTTAAAAATGCGTATTTGTTTGTGTTTACCTGATCTATTCTGATATCCTGATAGCTAATCGTATCTCCTACCACCATAGGGAATATCGGAAATTTCTGTCGTCGTCCGTAGAACTCATAATCTTCCCCTAAAGTCTGGTTTCCATCGGTAAGGAGCAGAATTGCCGATGTGGTTCCCGCATATATCTCATTTAGTGATGAAAGAGCTCGTCCAATATTCGTGGCTTTCTCTTCAAACGATAAACTGTCTGAGGTATTTAATTCTGCACCGAATGCATATTCCGCCAGTTTAAACCTTTCATTAATATCATAATCATCTTCAATCTGAGATTTGGCACTAAGGAGTTGATTAATCCCATTTGCCTGGTTGATTGAAGCAGTATTATCTGATAGAATAATAAGATTCGCTTTTTCTAAAGAATATTGCTCTTTTGTTACTTTGGGGTTTATTAACAACAACAGCACGCAAAATAATGCTATAAATCTTAATAAGGAGAGTCCAATATACAACGAGCCTTTACTCCTGGTTTTATAGTGGTATTGAAATATAACCAATCCTAAGGCTATGATAACCGTGAGTAATATCAGGAATACCTTTTGTAATTGCATGAAACTTTTTGGATAGCACCAAACTGCTGAAGCCTCTTCCAGTCAGAAGTCTTACGCTGGGATTAATAAATAGTATATTTTGATGTTATGTTAACATTCCGCCATCAACATTTAAAACTTGCCCGGTAATATAATCGGACAGATCTGACGCAAGAAACAAACAGGCATTTGCTACATCTTCGGGAGAACCCCCTCGTTTTAATGGCACTGCCTGACGCCATTCCTCTACCGTTTTTTCGTCTAATTTATCGGTCATTTCTGTTTCAATAAACCCCGGAGCAATAGCATTACAACGAATATTTCTGGACCCAAGCTCAAGGGCAACAGATTTGGTAAATCCGATAATCCCTGCCTTTGAAGCCGCGTAATTTGTTTGACCTGCATTCCCTTTCACACCAACCACGCTACTCATATTAATAATTGAGCCTTTACGTTGTTTTAACATTGTCCGCTGTACCGCTTTGGTCATGTTAAAAACAGATTTTAAATTGATCTCGATTACGGCATCAAAATCTTCTTCTCTCATTCGTATAAGCAAGTTGTCTTTTGTGATGCCGGCATTGTTAATTAACACGTCTATTCCTCCGAAATCCTCAAGTACCTGGGCAACCAGCTTCTCAGAATCTGCAAAACTTGCCGCATTACTTTTATATGCTTTGGCCTTAACGCCTTTGGAAGTCAGTTCTTTTTCTAATTCCAATGCAGGAGCTTCACTGGAACTATAGGTAAAAGCAACATTGGCACCATGTTCTGCAAAAACCCTGGCAATACCCATACCTATACCTCTGCTTGCGCCGGTAATAATAACATTCTTTCCGTCTAATAATTTCATATCATTGTTTTGTTTCATCACTTGTATTCCAAAGATAAGTTTTGTTTCACATAAAGGCTAAAAAAAATCCCGGCTAATTCGGGATTTTCCACTCAGATATACCGAGGATTCCTGTTGTTTATTATTGGCTATCCAACAACTTCTTTAACTTTCTTTCCTATCTCAGCAGGAGAGTCTACCACGATTATTCCACATTCACGCATAATCCTTTCTTTAGCCTGAGCCGTATCGTCGGTCCCTCCTACAATTGCTCCAGCATGCCCCATAGTTCTTCCTGCGGGTGCGGTTTCCCCGGCGATAAAACCCACAATTGGTTTTTTACTGCCACTGGCTTTATACCATTTGGCCGCATCAGCTTCCAATTGTCCTCCTATTTCCCCTATCATAACAACGCATTCAGTTTCAGG
>JAHEBI010000027.1 GCA_024642325.1 Eudoraea sp.
TTGAAAAAATCTGGGAATTTCGCAGGGCAACACAAAATCATCTCTGCTTCACATTAGACGCCGGGGCCAATGTTCATCTGCTTTACCCGGAAAATGAAAAAAATGTGGTGAATGAATTTATTAAGGACGAGCTAATTGCGTATTGTGAAAATGGACAGTATATTTGCGACCGAATTGGTTTTGGAGCCAAAAAAATGTAATTTAATCACTTATTAAAACTAATACGCCCTATCTTAGAGTTGTTATTAATTGAATTTTAGATGAAAGGACCACTTTTTTATTCAAAAATTTTACTTTTCGGGGAGTACGGAATCATCAAGGATTCCAAAGGACTTTCTATTCCCTATAATTTTTTTAAGGGTGCACTTAAAAAAGATGATAACCCGTCTGAAGTGGCCAGGCGTTCCAATAAAAGCCTGAAAGAATATTTTCATTATCTAAGCGACTTACAGGACAAGGAACCCGGGTTGATATCTTTTAACTTAAAGGATTTAAAGGCTGATATAGAAGAAGGGATGTATTTTGACAGCTCAATTCCGCAAGGTTATGGTATTGGAAGTAGTGGTGCCCTGGTAGCTGCAATTTATGACAAGTACTCTATTGAAAAAATCACAGTTCTTGAAAATCTGACACGGGAAAAATTACTAAAACTCAAATTGATTTTTGGTAAAATGGAATCATTTTTCCATGGCAAATCTTCCGGATTGGATCCTTTAAACAGTTATCTCAGTTTACCGATTCTTATTAATTCACAGGAAAATATAGAATCCACCAGCATACCTTCCCAGAATTTAGACGGCAAAGGGGCTGTCTTTTTATTGGATAGTGGGATCACAGGTGAAACAGCACCTATGGTTCAAATCTTTATGGAGAAGATGAAGCATGAAGGTTTTCGAAATGTTTTGAAGGATCAGTTTATTAAACATACAGATGCCTGTGTTGAAGATTTTGTAAGCGGAAATATAAAATCTCTTTTTGGAAACCTTAAGCAGCTATCCAATGTAGTTTTGGATCATTTTAAACCTATGATTCCCAAAGAATTTCATAAACTTTGGAAACGAGGAATAGAAACCAACGATTACTATTTGAAATTATGCGGATCCGGGGGTGGTGGTTATATTTTAGGTTTCACTCAGGATTTAGACAAAGCAAAAACTGCATTAAAGGGCTATCATTTAGAAGTAGTTTATAACTTCTAAATCCTTAACAATGCTTAGCAGAAAAAACAAACTCCTTCTCCTAAAAGGGCTGAGTCTGTTTTCAATCATAAGAGGGTATAATGTTCTTATGATTACCTTCGCCCAATATCTGGCTTCCATTTATATTCTTGCCCCGGACCTTCCTTTGCGTAAAGTAGTATTTGATCCCAATCTTTTTATTCTGGTTTTGGCATCTGCCCTGGTAATTTCAGGGGGTTATATTATTAATAGTTTTTATGACTCGGAGAAGGATCTAATTAACAGACCACATAAAAGTATGCTGGATCGTTTGGTAAATCAGCGAACTAAACTAAGTGCCTATTTTGTTTTTAACTTCCTCGCTGTTTTACTGGCAAGTTATATTTCATTCCGGGCAGTGCTTTTCTTTACGGCCTATGTATTTGGAATTTGGTTTTATTCACATAAACTAAAGAAAATACCATTTGTAGGAAATATTGTTTCTGCCACATTAATTATTGCTCCTTTCTTTGCGATATTCGTGTATTACAGGAATTTCGATACGGTTATTTTTGTACACGCCATGTTCTTGTTTCTACTGATACTGGCGCGGGAAATGATTAAGGATCTGGAAAATATTGCCGGTGACCTGTCTCAAGATTACCGGACTGTTCCTGTTTTATATGGCTCATTCTATTCTAAGTTGATAATTAGTTTTTTTATACTACTCACCTTGATTCCAGCTTCTTTGTTAATCAATAAATTCGATGTAGGCTACATGTATACGTATTTTATTGCATGCATTTTTCTATTATTACTATTCCTGATATTACTTTGGAAGTCCAGTACCAAAAAGGACTATATCTGGCTTCATAATATCCTTAAGTTTATAATTGTAGCAGGGGTTTTTAGTATATTATTGATTGATGTAGACCTTGTTTTAAACAGAATATTTTAATGCAAAACAATTTGAAAATTGCTCTGGCCCAGATTTCACCGGTATGGCTGGATAAAGATGGTACTCTTGACAAAATAAAAGATACTGTCCGACAAGCAGCAAAGGAAAATGCAGAACTCTTGATTTTTGGAGAGGGATTTCTGCCGGGATATCCTTTTTGGCTGGCCTATACGGATGGTGCTTCCTGGGATCTAAAGATTAATAAGGAAATACATGCGCATTATATGCACAATGCTATTCAGATAGAAAAGGGGGATCTTGATTCTGTCTGCGATTTGGCCAGAGAATACCAACTCGCAATTTATTTGGGAATTATAGAGCGGGCCCAGGACAGGGGTGGTCATAGTTTGTATTGTTCTTTGGTTTATATTAATAATGGAGGGGAAATAAAATCAATCCACCGGAAATTGCAACCTACTTACGACGAGCGACTCACCTGGGCTCCGGGAGATGGGCACGGTCTTAAAACCCACAGTTTAAAGCAATTTACTGTAGGGGGACTGAATTGCTGGGAAAACTGGATGCCATTGGTAAGGGCTGTAATGTATGGATTGGGAGAAAATTTGCATATTGCTGTTTGGCCCGGTAGTGATTACAATACAAGAGATATAACCCGTTTTATTGCCAGAGAATCCAGGAGCTACGTGGTCTCTGTTTCATCCTTAATGAATAAAAAGGATTTGCCGAATAATTTACCACATTTGGATATATTGCTAGATAAGACACCTGAAATCCTTGCTAATGGCGGATCCTGTATTGCAGGTCCGGACGGAGAATGGATTCTGGAACCTGTCGTTGATAAGGAAGGTATTATTTTTCAAACTCTGGACTTCAACAGAATCTATGAAGAAAGGCAAAATTTTGATCCCGCCGGCCACTACTCCAGACCGGATGTGACCAAATTGGTCGTAAACAGGCAAAGGCAGTCAACAATCGACCTCGAAGATTAAGTTCCCGATTTATTGACTTTTACCCTTAGATACATCCAATTCCCTTTATTACCTTTGTTCAAAATTCAGACAATGCGCAAACCGCAATCAAATAAAGATAAAAATAGTACTCCCGGTAAAAGCAGGGAGTATGTAAAAAAACCATTTTCCAAAGGACGCCCCCCAAAAAGCAGCAAAAACACCAGTAGCGCCCCTTCAGACCCTGATTTGATTAGGCTTAACAGATATGTTGCCAATGCCGGAGTTTGCTCCAGGAGAGATGCCGATACTTATATTATGGCTGGAAATGTAACGGTGAACGGAAAGACTATTACCGAAATGGGTCATAAAGTTAGACTTACAGATATTGTAAAGTTTGACGGCCGGGTTCTTAATCCTCAAAAGAAAGAATACGTGCTTTTGAATAAACCCAAAAACTTCATAACTACTACAAGTGATGAAAGGGGTAGAAGGACAGTAATGGAATTAGTTTCCAAAGCTTCCAAATCAAGATTGGTACCTGTAGGAAGACTTGACAAGAATACCACCGGCCTATTGCTATTTACCAATGACGGCGATCTGGCAAAAAAACTTACACACCCCAGACATGGCATACGCAAGATTTACCATGTTGAATTGAATAAAATCCTTACAATGGAGGATCTAAAGAAAATACAGGCCGGAATTACCTTAGATGATGGCCCCATTAAGGTTGATGAAATAAGTTATATAAATAACTCACCCAAACGAGAAGTGGGAGTAGAAATTCACAGTGGCAAAAACAGAATTGTACGCCGTATTTTTGAACATCTGGGGTATGAGGTAAAAAAGCTGGATCGGGTAATTTTTGCCGGGCTGACTAAAAAAGACCTGCCAAGGGGACATTGGAGGCACTTGACAAAGCAGGAAATTATTAATTTGGGAATGAACCAATAAATCAGGGTTGAGACTTTAATGTTTTCTCAAGATTTTCCCGAACAGCCTTCCAGAAAGCATTAGCAGATGGGTCCGGATGTATGGATGAATGCGCATTTTCTTTAAAGGAATCTATCAATAATCTTAAATAGTTGATCTGGTCATTATCACCAAAGAAATCTTCATAGGCCATTTCCCAATTATTAAATTCACGGGAATCTCTTTCGCCATGGGCTAATAGCGTAATATCTTCATGACGGTTATCTGTATTGATCTTATCAAAAAGGTTAAGAACCTTTAATTGAGTACCTTCAATATACTGAATAAATTCTCCTTCATAAAACAATAAACATCCCGTTATTCCATCACGGGAATTGTTAACTCTTGCTTTGTGAAGCATTTCATTTAATTCATTTTTCTTAAAAGATGGTAAGGCAACAGATCTATAAACAAGACAAAACATTAGTAAGATATCGGTTAAAGCTTATCCATTAAAGATAAAATATTTAATGTTCAAATGTGAATCGATAATTGAATAATTTAATGTTGTGCTTCAATTTAGCTTCTTCATTTTAACCTTTATTTCATTCAGGCAAAGATTACCAAGGCTTCCTTGATGCGTATGTTTTAAGTGTTTTTGGGGTTTAAAAGTCCCTGCTTCAATTTCGGCACCTATTTGTTTATAGGCATCCCGGAAAGGCGTTCCTCTAAGAACCAATTGGTTTAATGTATCTACACTAAAAAGGTAATCGTATTTTGGATCATCCAGAATATTGGAATTTACCTTAATATCTTTTAGACTAAAAGTCATCATCTCCAAGCAGGATTTTATTTCCTGAATTGCCGGGATTATTAAGGCCTTTACCATTTGTAGGTCTCTGTGATATCCACTGGGCAAATTAATCGTTATAAGCGTAATCTGGTTAGGAACTGCTTGCAGGCTATTGCATTTTGCCCTTATGAGTTCAAAGACATCCGGGTTTTTTTTGTGAGGCATAATACTACTGCCTGTAGTTAGGGCATCGGGAAATGAGATAAAATTGAAATTCTGACTCATATAGAGACAAATATCCATAGAAAGTTTCGCTATTGTGCCGGCAATTCCCGCGATGCCGAATGCAGCAGCTTTTTCTACTTTGCCCCGGCCCATTTGAGCGGCTACAACATTGTATTTTAAATCTTTAAACCCCATTTCTGAAGTCGTAAAAGAACGATCAATCGGGAAAGAACTGCCATAACCTGCACCGCTACCCAGTGGGTTCTGATCTGTGATCTTGTAAGCTGCGTCTATAAAACAAAGATCATCAATAAGGCTTTCCGCATAGGCAGAAAACCATAAACCAAATGAAGAGGGCATGGCAATCTGGAAATGTGTATATCCCGGCAATAAAATATCCTTATATTTTTCAGCAAGTTCCAGGAGCAAATTAAACAGTTCTTGGGTCTGGGACTTTATTTCTGATAATTCTTCCTTAAGATATAATTGCATGGCTACCAAAACCTGGTCGTTTCGGGAGCGGGCGGTGTGAATTTTTTTGCCGGCATCTCCAAGTTTTTCTGTAAGCAAAAACTCTATCTTGGAATGCACATCCTCAAAAGTCTCTTCAATGATGAATTTACCTCCCTCAACATCAAGGGCTATATTTTCCAATTCCCTGACCAGTAACTTGGTTTCCTCCTTTGTCAACAATCCTATTTTACCCAACATCTGAGCATGAGCCTTTGAGGCTATTATATCATATTTGGCCAGCACCAAATCTAACTCCCTATCATTACCCACAGTAAAATGATCAATTTTTTTGTCTGTACTGTATCCTTTGTCCCAAAGTTTCATTACTTTTTTTTTAGTGGTTTGTCCTTAGTTGACCTGTTTAAATTTATTTAGTTCTTTAAAAACGTATCAAGAATTTTAATATATAAGTCAATTCCTTCTTCAATCTCCTCAATATAAATATACTCATTGGCGGTATGTGAACGGGTACTGTCCCCGGGCCCTAATTTTAAGGATGGGCAACTAAGCGCAGCCTGATCTGAGAGCGTTGGCGAGCCGTAGGTTGTTCTCCCCAATGCGATTCCCGATTGTACCAGGGGATGATCCTTGTCTATAGACGAAGAGTTCAACCTGAGTGATCTGGGTGTTAACTCACAAGGAGCCTGGCTGGATAATATTTCCGCAATTTCCTTGTTATGATACCTGTCATTAACTCGGACATCAATAACCAGTTGAACGCTCGCAGGTACTACATTATGCTGGCTGCCGCCGTTAATTTGTGTAACCGTTAATTTAACTTCGCCCAGAACTTCAGATTTTTTTGGAAAAGTATAATTCTTAAACCACTCCAAAACTCCTATGGTATTATAAATGGCATTATTGCTATTAGGATGTGCGGCATGTGAAGGGGTACCCGTAACTATGGCATCAAATATAACAAGACCTTTTTCTGCTATAGCCAGGTTCATCAGGGTTGGTTCTCCTACTATTGCAACATCAATCCTGGGGAGTATAGGCAAAAGACTGTTTAAGCCATTTGGGCCCGAACTTTCTTCTTCAGCTGTGGCTGCAATAATTAGGTTGTGATTTAAATTTTTCCCTTCATAGAAATAAGTAAAAGCTGCAATAAGCGAAACAAGGCAACCCCCCGCATCGTTGCTTCCAAGGCCAAAAAGTTTCCCATCCGAAATATGAGGTTTAAAGGGATCTTTCGTGTATGCACTATTGGGCTTCACAGTGTCATGATGAGAATTCAGTAATAAGGTCGGTTTCTCCTTGTCAAAGTGTTTGTTCAGTGCATAAACGTTGTTTTTAACTCTTTTATAGGGGATGTTGAATTCGAGAAACCACTTTTCAATAAGCTGAGCCGTCAATTCTTCTTCCGAAGAAAAAGAGGGTGCTGCAATCAACTTTTGTAACAGTTCAATTGCTTTTTCAATCAGCATATTTTGTCTTGTTCTCATAGGGTGATAGTAGTAAATAATTTTGCTTTCGGCTCAAGCATGGTGATATCGCCAATACAGACCCGTTGCACATCCTTGTTAAGGGCATGAAAACTATTATCCAATTTTGGAAGCATACCGTCTGCAACAATATTTTGCTGTTTAAGCTTCTGATAACTTTCCTGATTTATGCTTTTTATTACTGAATTCTCATCCAATATGCTGCGAAGCACCCCTTTCTTTTCAAAACAGTAATAAAGGGTTGTATCAAAAGTTTGGCTCATCGCTATGGCTACTTCTGAGGCAATAGTGTCGGCATTTGTATTCAACAACTGTCCCATTCCATCATGGGTGAGGGCACAGAAAACCGGCACAAGATCAGCCCTGATCAATTGGGCTATTGACTTGGTATTAACTACCTCAACATCACCAACAAATCCATAATCTATATTTTTTACCGGGCGTTTTATGGCAATAATTGTGTTGGCATCGGCTCCGCTTAGGCCAATGGCATTGCAATTATAAGCTTGAAGCCTTGCGACAATATTTTTGTTAACCAGTCCCGCATAAACCATAACTGCAACATCCAAACTTTGGGCATCTGTGATTCTTCTGCCGTCTACCATTTTGGTTTCTATACCAAGCCTTTTACCATAATCAGTTGCTCGTTTACCCCCGCCATGCACCAAAACTTTGTGACCCTTTAGTCTGGAAAAAAGGTTTAGAAATTGAGATAGGGATTCCTGGTCCTCAATTATGTTTCCACCAATTTTTATTATGGAAAGTTTTTGTTTCATAGCTGTTTAATTGCGCCGTATTTCGTTCAAAATTCGAATTATTTTATAGCTTCCAGGATTTTTTTTAGTACAATTTGTGCGGCAAAAGTTCTGTTATTAGCCTGCTCTATAACCAGAGATTGATTTCCGTCCAGTACCGCATCTTCTACCACTACATTACGCCTCACCGGCAGACAATGCATAAATTTAGCATTCCCCAGTTTTTTTTGTGTTATCATCCAATTTTTGTCATGATTAATTACTTTTCCATAGTTGGTGTAATTGCTCCAGTTCTTTACATAAACAAAGTCGGCATCTTTTAGTGCTTTTTCCTGATCATACTCAATTTTGATATCTTTAGTAATCTTTGGGTCCAGTTCATATCCTTTGGGGTGTGTAATTGTAAAATTCGCATCCTGCAACTGCATAACTTCAACAAAGGAATTTGCAACGGCATGAGGGAGTGCTTTGGGATGTGGTGCCCATGATAATACTATTTTAGGCTGAGGTGATTCTTGGTGTTCCTGAATAGTAATGGCATCAGCAAGGGCCTGTAAGGGGTGGCTCAGGGAACTTTCCATATTCAGAACCGGAATACTGGCATATTTTTTAAATGAACTAATTACAACTTCGGCTTCATCTTCTTCCTTATTTTTTAAAGAAGCAAAAGCGCGGATTCCCAGAATATCACAGTACTGTGAAACTACCCTTGCAGCTTCCTTTACATGTTCGGCATTGCCCTGGTCCATAATCGTTCCATCTTCGAATTCAAGCGCCCATCCGTCTTTGCCAAAATTCATAATCATGACCTTCATCCCTAAATTCATTGCGGCTTTTTGCGTACTAAGCCGGGTTCTCAAGCTATTATTAAAAAATAATAGCCCAATGGTCTTCTCTTCCCCCAGGTTTTTATATGCTGATGGATTTTTCTTTAGCAATAAAGCGCCCTCCACCCATTCCTGAAGTGAATCAATGTCGTTAAGTGAAACAAAATGCTTCATAATAATTCATTTTTTAAGCCTGAAAAGAAGTGATCCAGGTCCTTTTCTTTAATTGTCAGTGCCGGAAGAATCCTAAGGACATATTTGTCTTTTGCACCACCCGTAAAGATGTGCTGGTTGTATATTAATCGTTTTCGCAGTTCCGCAACCTCAAATTCAAACTTTAACCCCAGCATAAGCCCCCTGCCCTTTATTTCCTTAACCTGCGGTATCTTTAAAGCTTTTTCTTTGAAATATATACCCATTCTATGGGCATTTTCAATTAGGTTTTCTTCTTCCAGCACCTCTAAAACTGCTAAAACGGCCGCACAGGCAAGGTGGTTTCCGCCAAAAGTAGTACCCAGTAAACCATATGATGCCTTTATGTTTTTATGAATTAATACACCACCAACTGGAAAGCCATTGCCCATGCCTTTGGCTATGGTGATAATGTCTGGTTCAATGCCATGGTGCTGAAATGCAAAAAAGGAACCGCTTCTTCCAAACCCGGATTGTACCTCGTCTGCTATTAGAACTACTCCATATTTTTTGCAGAGCGCGGCTATTTGCCTGTAGAAGATTCCAGATGGCTCGTCAAGACCTCCTACTCCCTGTATGGCCTCAAGAATAACGGCACAAACGTCGTCCTTCTTGATTTCAGTTTCAAACCCTTCAAAATCCTCAAAAGATAAAAAAGTTACTTTTTGCTGCTTATTTATCGGGGCATTTATCTTCTCATTATCTGTTGCGGCAACTGCAGCGGATGTTCTGCCATGAAAACTATTGGTGAATGCTATTACCCTCGATTTATTCGTGTGGAAAGAAGCTAACTTTAAGGCATTTTCATTGGCTTCCGCCCCTGAATTACATAAAAATAAATTATAATCCTCACAATTGGATAACTGACCCAGCTTGGAGGCCAATTGAGTTTGAAGTGGATTTTTAACCGAGTTACTGTAAAATCCAATACGATCTAATTGATTTTTAATGCGTTCCAGATAATGTGGGTGCGAGTGCCCGATAGAAATAACGGCATGCCCCCCATACAAATCCATATATTTCTTTCCCTCATCATCGGTAATAACAATACCCTTAGCAGAAACCGGAGTCACATCATAAAGTGGGTATACATCAAATAGTTCCATTAGTGGCTTTTTAGTAAAGGTTCAAAGTACTTAGTTATTGGTTTTAAATTCGTTTATTTTTTCAAAGGAAGCTACTATCCCCCTGATAAGGGAAGAACTTAATCCCTGATGCTCCATTTCGTTTAATCCCTGAATAGTACAACCCATTGGTGTGGTTACCTTATCTATTTCTTCTTCCGGATGATTCCCTGATTCTATCAGCAATCCTGCGGCTCCGTTGCAGGTATACATAGCCAGCTCCTGGGCTTCCTTGGCGTCAAAGCCCAATTGTATGGCTCCCTGCGTTGTTGCCCTTATAAGTCGCATCCAAAAGGCTATGCCGCTGGCGCATATCACAGTTGCTGCCTGCATCTGATTTTCGGGAATTTCCAGGGAATAGCCCATTCTGTTGAAAATCGCTTTTGCCAGGTCTATACGTTTTTTGCCTGCTGTATTGGAGCAGATACAGGTCATCGACTTCCCAACAGATATGGCTGTATTGGGCATACTTCTGATGATATATTTTTCCTTTCCGAGTATGGCCTCCATTTTTTCAATGCTATATCCGGTTATCGTTGAAATAATCACATGTTTATCCGTAAGCAGATCTTTAACTTCTTCCAGGATCATTGAAAAATGACCAGGTTGCACTGCAAAAATTAATACATCAGATTTTTCAACTGCATCTCTGTTATCTGAGCCAACAGTAACATTTCCATATTTTTCATAGTCCTTAATGCTTTCTGTATGTCTTTTAGTCAGATACATGGTGGTAGCCCCATTGCTATGTAATATGCCTTTAGCAATAGATAATCCCAAATTCCCAGCTCCAATAATGGCTATTTTCATATTTGTTTTTTTATAGTCTAATTAGTGTTTTTAATTTCATGTCTTTTAATAAACAGCGGCTTTTAAAAGTAGACCTTCGCTTTCATCCAGGCCAAACATTAAATTCATGTTTTGTACAGCCTGTCCCGATGCTCCTTTTAGCAGGTTGTCAATTACGGATGTCACCAGTAAGATATCCTTGTGCTTGTGCAGATGAATATGACAATTATTCGTATTTACAACCTGTTTCAGGTGTACCGGTTCTTCTGCAATCTGTGTAAACACAGCATCTTCGTAAAACTCGTGGTATAAATCAGAAGCTTCTTCCTCACTACCTTTAAACCTTGTATAGGCAGTACTGAGAATACCGCGGGCGAAGTTCCCTCTGTTTGGAATAAAAAGTAGTTCTCCTTTATCTTTCTGAAGAGATTCAAGACTTTCATTTATTTCTCCCAGATGCTGGTGTGTAAAAGCTTTGTACCATGATACATTATTATTTCGCCAACTAAAATGAGTAGTCGCAGATGGTTTTACTCCTGCACCTGTACTTCCGGTAACGGCATTCACATGTACCTCTGAATGCAATAATTGAGAACTGGCCAGGGGAAGGAGAGCTAATTGGATACAGGTAGCAAAACACCCGGGATTGGCAACGTACCTGGCGCTGCTTATAGTGGTTTTGTTTAATTCCGGAAGCCCATAGACAAAATCTTTACCTGCAAATGAAGCATCCTGCATTAATCTAAAATCATTGCTCAAATCAATAATTCTGGTTTTAGCAGAGAAAGAATGCTCGCTTAAAAATTTTTTGGAATTTCCATGACCCAGGCAAAGGAAAAGGACATCGACCTGCAGATTAATTGAATCTGTAAAAACCAAATCCAATATGCCCAGTAAATCTGAATGTGTTCTATTAATTTTTTTACCGGCTTTGGTTGTGCTGTAGACAAAATCTATAGATACCTTGGGATGATTGTGTAAAATCCTTATAAGTTCCCCGCCCGTATAACCAGACCCTCCAATAATACCTGCTCTAATCATGATTCTGAATTATTTGATTTGCTATTTTTCCGGGATTTGACAGAATTTTAATGAAGCCCTTTGCATCATCTGCCGTCCAGGCTTTATTAGATTCTCCATAATTGCCGAAAGAAGCGTTCATCAGATCATTTTCAGAACTTATGCCATTCAATTCAAATCGGTAAGGGTGTAATGTTACAAATACTTCTCCTGATACATTTCTTTGGGTATCTGTTAAAAAGGCCTCGATATTTCTCATTACTTCATCCAGGTAATTTCCTTCATGCAGGAGCATTCCATAAAAATTTCCCAATTGCTCTTTCTGAAATTGTTGCCATTTACTCAGGGTGTGTTTTTCCAGTAAATGATGGGCTTTAATAATAATAAGGGGTGCTGCGGCTTCAAACCCTACTCTTCCTTTTATTCCTATTATAGTATCTCCAACATGAATATCCCTTCCAATGGCATATTCGGAAGCTAATGCGTCCAGCGCAATTATATTTTGAATAGGATTACCTTTTTGACCGTTGATTGAAATCAACTCTCCTTTATAAAATCCCAATTTAATTTTCTTTGGATCCGATACGGTTAATTGTGATGGGAATGCAGACCCCGGTAAGTAAAGATGTGAGGTAAGAGTTTCATCACCACCTACCGAAGTACCCCAAAGTCCTTTGTTTATCGAATATTTGGCTTTCTCCCAGGAATAGTCAATCCCGTTTTTTTGCAGGTATCTAATCTCGGCTTCCCTGGATAAACTTTGGTCTCTTATAGGGGTGATAATTTTGATCTCAGGAGCCAGGATCTGGAAAATCATATCAAACCTGACCTGGTCATTACCTGCCCCGGTACTTCCATGTGCTATATACTTTGCGCCAATGCTCTTGGCGTGGTTCACAATTTCAATGGCCTGAACTATTCTTTCGG
>JAHEBI010000370.1:0-2626 GCA_024642325.1 Eudoraea sp.
CCAAAAAATTGGTTGTTTATCATTTTTGCTTCCGTTTTAGCAGCCATAATGATAGCAAGTTCACATAGTGCGGATAAAAAAGTACATCAGGTAGCTGCATTGAATGAACAGGTAAAGGAATTAAAGAATGAGTTCGTAGATATGCGCTCAGACGTTCAACGATTGAAGTTAGAATCGACTATTACAGAAACCGTTTTGGATGAAGGTCTTTTACCTTCAGAAACACCACCAAAAAAAATAAAAGTAAAAACCAACAAGAAATAAGTGGCCATCACCGAGAAAAAAATATTAACCAGGCTTTATATAGTGTCAGCATGTCTGTTTCTGTTTGCTGTTTCAGTGGCTGTTAAACTTGTCAGCATTCAGATGGTTGATGGTGATAAGTACAAGGAAATGGCTCACCAGCGAACTGAAAGGCTTTTTACTATTGCTCCAAACAGGGGAAATCTCTATTCAGATGATGGAAGCTTGCTTGCTACTTCTGTCTCAAGGTATACCATACGATTTGATGCCGTCACCGTAAAAAATTCTGATTTTGAAGAAGAAGTAAAACCTTTGTGTGATGCTCTGGCAAAACTTTTTGGCAAGTCTACTGCCCATTACGAACAAATTTTAAGAAAGGCGGTAGCCAGCAAAAACAGATACGCTTTGGTCGCCAGAAATCTTGATTATTCAGATTATATACAGGTCAGGGGATTCCCGCTTTTTAATAAAGGGCCAAATAGAGGAGGTTTTATTGTGGAGCAAAAAACCGTTAGGGAACATCCTTTAGGAAAAATAGCGGAAAGAAGCGTTGGTTATGAACGGTTTGATGAAAATGGCTATGTGACCAGGGTGGGGCTTGAAGGTGCCTTTGGAAATTATTTAAGAGGAATTGAAGGAAAAAGGTTGAAACAGAAAATTGCTAAAGGCCAATGGAAACCTATTGGCTTAGACAATATTGTTGAACCAAAGGATGGGTATGATGTCGTGTCAACCATTGATATTAATATTCAGGATATTGCTCATCATGGACTCCTAACACAATTAGAAAAATATAAAGCCGATCATGGGTGCGTAATTGTAATGGAAACCAAGACGGGGGAGATAAAGGCAATTTCTAATCTTGGAAGAACTGAGGATGGCAAATATTATGAAAGATTAAATTATGCCATAGGAGAATCCCATGAACCTGGCTCTACTTTTAAACTAATGTCATTGGTGGCTGCCCTGGAAGATCATAAAATAGACACCAGTACGGTTATTGATACTGAAAAGGGACGGTGGAGAATTTATGATAGAACAGTAAGAGATTCCAAGCATGGCGGTTATGGAAAAATTTCAATGGCCAGAGCATTTGAAGTTTCTTCAAATACTGCATTCGCCAAAATGATTCATAACAGTTATAAGGAAGATCCATCAGTTTATGTAGATCGTCTTATGTCTATGGGGCTGAATCAACAGCTGGGAATGTCCATAAAAGGGGAAGGTGTGCCAATTATCAGATACCCGGGAGATAAAGGATGGTCCGGTATTTCGCTGGCATGGATGTCACATGGCTATGAAGTATCCTTAACGCCTTTACAAACACTTGCTTTCTATAATGCCATTGCTAATGACGGTCAATTGTTACGCCCAAGATTAATTAAAGAGGTTAAGGAGTGGAATAAAACTATTTACAAGTTTGATAAAGAAGTTATTAAAGAGGCTATCTGCTCCAAAGAGACCGCAAAACAAGTACGTGATTTATTAAAAAATGTGGTTGAAAAAAAGCACGGAACAGGGCATCGCCTTTATTCTCCAAATTTTTCTATGGCCGGGAAAACAGGAACAGCACAGAAAAACTATGTGACCCGCGATCCGGACAAATTAAAGTATATATCAACTTTTGCGGGGTATTTCCCTGCAGATAATCCAAAATATTCCTGCATAGTAGTAATTCATGAACCAGATAAAAGTGTCGGCTACTATGGTGCTGATGTTTCCGGACCAGTATTTAAATCCATTGCCAGAAAGATTTATGCCAACAACCCATTAATAGATGAAATAGACAACTTAGATCCTTCAAATTATGATTTAGATGCAAGTTTTCAAAGCTATTACATTGAGTCACAAAAAAAATACGATCTAATGCCGAATGTTGAGGGTATGAGTGGGATGGATGCAATCTCAATCCTTGAAAACATGGGGCTTGAAGTAGAGGTTAAGGGGAATGGCAAGGTTAAAAAGCAATCTATTTCTCAGGGAACGAATTTGGATAAAGTAAAGAAAATAATTTTGGAACTCTCATGAAGCCACTAAAAGATATACTGTATGGTGTAAGTCTTACCGCTGTGAGTGGATCAACAGGAGTTGTGGTGAATACGATTTGTTTTGATTCCAGAAAAGTGGCAAAAGGTAACGTTTTTGTCGCTGTCAAAGGAACTTTAACAGATGGTCATAAATATATTGACAAAGCGATTGCTTCTGGTGCTAATTCCATCGTATGCGAAAATCTTCCCGGAGTTTTAATGAATGATATTACTTATGTAGAGGTTCGTGATACCAACCAGGCACTGGCCATAATGGCGTCTAATTTCTATGACAATCCTTCCAAAAACCTCAAACTTGTTGGTGTTACAGGTACCAACGGCAAAACTACGGTAAG
>JAHEBI010000370.1:2636-3335 GCA_024642325.1 Eudoraea sp.
GTTTGTTATATCAATTGTTTAGAAAAGCAGGATATAAAGTAGGTCTTTTATCCACTATTAAGATTATGGTGGACAACAAGGAATTTCCTACCACCCATACCACCCCAGATGCCATGACCATTAATGAATATCTCTACCTGATGAACGAGGCAGGTGTTGAATTCTGTTTTATGGAAGTGAGTTCTCATGGGATTCATCAAAAAAGGACAGAGGGGTTGGTGTTTGAGGGAGCAATATTCACGAATTTATCCCATGACCACCTGGATTATCACAAAACATTTGCAGACTACAGGGATACAAAGAAAAAATTGTTTGATGATTTACCCAAAAGGGCTTTTGCTTTAACAAATATTGACGATAAAAACGGACTTGTAATGCTGCAAAACACTGTAGCTAAAAAATACACCTATGCCCTGAAAAATTATGCCGACTACAGGGCTCAGATTTTGGAAAATCAGTTTAACGGACAGTTGTTGAAAATTGATGATAATGAACTATGGACCAGGTTAATTGGTCATTTTAATGCTTACAATATCCTGGCAATATATGCCACTGCGGATCTGTTGGGGCTGGAAAAACTTGAAATCCTGCGATTATTAAGTGAATTGGAAAATGTAGACGGCAGGTTTCAATATTTTATATCTAAAGAAAGAATTACTGCAATTGTTGATTATGCCCATACGCCGGACGCCTTAAAAA
>JAHEBI010000371.1 GCA_024642325.1 Eudoraea sp.
CCCCCAAATCAAACTTTTCACTAAAATTAATTTCCCCTAAATCCGTATTAAGGTCACCACTGGCACCCACCGCAACTGTCCTAGCTGGTATAAATAAAGCTGCTCTTGCCAAAAATCTGTCGGTAAGCATAGGGTTCTTATCCCCGTCGACCTGCGAATACAAAGCGCTAAATGTGATTAAAAAAACGATTATGGAGAGTATATTTTTCATTTTATATAACTTTTAATATTAATCAATAAAATCTATTTCCAAATTTTATTGCAGCAGATACAAAAGAAAAAATCCCGGTCTGCAACAAAATCTCTAAAGGTTCGGGAAACCCTTAATCCAGATCAAATATAGTATTCCATCTTAAGTGTTCCAATCTAAATATACCCTAATTCAGGCCTTCTGAAAAATCTATTTATTTTTGTTCCATAAGCCAGTCCTCTGCGCCTTCAAAAGGTTTGCCCAATTTAAGAAGGCCTATTCAAACCTCGTTTAAATTTCCAATGCTGGAAACATGGTATCAAAATTTTAAATTTACTGAGCAATAAAGGTGTTTTTTATACTATTGATCAGTTGATTATTAGATATCAGGCCTGCCTAAATTATTAGGAAGCTTTTAATTATTGGATTGTTTAAGAAAGTAAATTGAATATCTTTATATCTTTTAATTTCAACTTGTTTTCAACAAGAAGTTATATTTTAACGCGATTCTGGTTGATTTACACTATAATTTACACCAGCTTTTCTATGAACCGAAAATACTTCTTTCGCTTTTCAGTATATACACTGGCCGGCCTTCTTTTATTTATCTCCTGTAAAGAAAATAGTGCAAAAACAGCACCCATACCGGAAATCCAGGTTATTAAGGCCATTAAAAAAGATGTCCCTCTAAAAAGAGATTTTGTTGGACAGATTTACGGCTTTCAGGATATTCCAATTAGAGCAAGGGCAGAAGGCTACTTAGAAGGAGTTCACTTTGAGGAAGGATTTCCCGTAAAAAAGGGTCAACTACTTTATACGATTGATGCTCAACCTTATATTGAAGCCGTTGCTTCCAAGTCAAGTATGGTTGCTGAAGCCCAAACATATTTAGTGAATGCAGAAAATGAACTTGCCAGATACAAACCCCTTGCAGAGATCAATGCGGTAAGTAAAAGTGATTTAGATGCTGCCCAGGCAAGCAGAGATGCGGCTGTAGCTTCTTTAGAGGCTGCCAATGCCAACCTAAGAATGGCCGAAATTAATCTTAGTTATACTAAAATACTTTCCCCTATAAATGGCCTTATAGGCAAAACAGAGGCACGGACCGGAGAATTTGTTGGACGCGAGCCCAACCCGGTAATACTAAATGTCGTTTCTGACATCAATAAAACAAGAGTCGAATTTTTTCTCACAGAAGCGGAGTACTTAACCATAGCCCGGGAATTTAATCAAACCGTCGCAGATGATGGAACCATAAATCGTGACCATCCTCAAAACAGTAATAATCTTGAATTGATCCTCGCCGATGGGACAACCTATGAAGAAAAAGGAAGTGTTGAATTCCTTGGCAGAGCAATTGATGCCAATACAGGATCCATTTTAGTTCAGGCATCATTTAATAATCCGAAAGGACTACTCAGACCTGGAATGTACGCAAAAGTACGTGTTGAATTTGAGGTCGCTGAAGGGGCAATTCTTGTGCCACAAAAATGTGTAACTGAATTACAGGGGCAATATTCCGTATACGTTGTCGAAGAAGGTAACGTTGTCAAATCCAGACAGGTAAAAATTGGTGGAGCTCTAGGCGATCTGCAGTTAATTACAGAAGGACTTGAGGAAAATGAAATGATTGTAATTGATGGTTTACAAAAAGTGGCCACGGGGATGGTAATCTCGCCTGCTGTTACAGAGTTTAAAAGTCAAACTCCAGAAAATTAAATAAACTATGGCTGAAAACTCAGGTAACTTCTTTGTTCGGAGACCCATTGTGGCTATTGTTATTGCCATTGTTATTGTCATCGTGGGTAGTGTGTCCATGATAGGTTTACCCATAGAACAATATCCCAACCTTACACCTCCAATTGTACAGGTAAGGGCCAACTATACAGGAGCCAATGCAATAAGTGTTGAAGAATCTGTTGCTACTCCTTTAGAACAGCAAATCAATGGGGTAGATAACATGATCTACATGAAATCTACCAATGCCAATGATGGTTCTATGGTCATTGATATCTCATTTGATGTAGGTACAGACCCTGATATGAATACCGTTTTGGCACAGAACAGGGTCTCTGCTGCTTCCGCAAAACTTCCTCAGGAAGTAACGAAATTTGGGGTTTCAACCCAAAAGTCCTTGCCAAATATTATGATGGCGATGACACTTACTTCTGACGGTGGCTATGATCAGGATTTCCTGGGTAATTATGCTTTGATAAATATAAAAGATCAGTTATCAAGAATTAAAGGAATCGGTCGGGTTGATATTTTAGGCACTTCTGAATATTCGATGAGAATTTGGGTGAAACCGGATTTACTTTCTAAAATGGGTATTACAGTTCCTGAAATTCTAAATGCCATAAACGCACAGAATGTTATTGTTCCGGGAGGTAAATTTGGAGCGGAGCCGGCACCACCTGGTACCGAGTTTACGTATACCGTGCGTTTGCCGGAAAGATTTAATTCCGTTGAGGCTTTTGAGGAAATCGTAGTAAGAACAAATACCGATGGGTCTCAAGTAAAAATAAGAGATATTGCCACTGTAAATCTTGGGGTTGAAACCTACGCCATGATCCCAAGAATGAATAAAGAAACCTGCGCTATTATAGCGGTTTACCAGGCTCCAGGATCTAATGCAGTTGAATTGGCAGAGAATTTATTAGCAGAAATGGAAGATCTTTCCAGGAATTTTCCGGAAGGCATTAAATATGATGTAGCCCTTGACTCTACCTTACCGATTACAGCGGGCATTAAAGATATTGTAGTAACTTTATTCATTGCTCTTTTACTGGTAGTATTGGTCGTATTTATCTTCATACAAGATTGGCGTGCTACCTTAATTCCAACTTTAGCCATTCCTGTTTCCTTAATAGGGGCCTTTATATTTTTTCCCATACTGGGTTTTACGATAAATGTCTTATCCCTTTTAGGACTTGTTTTGGCAATTGGTATTGTAGTGGATGATGCCATTGTGGTAGTTGAGGCGGTGCAGGTAAATATTGCTAAGGGGATGAATGCCAAACAAGCCACTTTGGATGCCATGAGCAAGGTAACGGCGCCCATTATTGCGACTACCCTGGTATTGGTGGCCGTTTTCATCCCTGTTGCCGGGATGGCAGGAATTACCGGATTACTTTACCAACAAT
>JAHEBI010000372.1 GCA_024642325.1 Eudoraea sp.
CTACACCCATCATTCATACAAAAGATGAAATATCCAGAAACAGGATATTTCCAAATGTAGATGGTATAAAATTTTTAAGGCACGACGGAGGATGCGGGGGCGTGCGGCAGGATTCTGAAGCACTTTGTAAACTATTAGCCGGGTATATTACCAATTCAAACGTATGTGGCGCAACGGTATTAAGCCTGGGTTGTCAGAACGCGGAGGTTGATATACTTCAGAAGTCCATAGCGGAAAAGGACCCAAACTTTGCAAAACCAGTCTATTACCTGCAGCAGCAAAATAGTAAAAGTGAACGTGAATTTATTGAAGAGGCCGTTAAACGCACGTTTATTGGGTTATCAAAAGCCAATAAAACAGAAAGAAAGCCTGCCCCTTTAAGCAAATTAGTTTTGGGATTGGAATGCGGTGGCTCTGACGGGTTTTCTGGAATTTCAGCAAATCCAGCGCTGGGTTATGCTTCAGATTTGCTGGTGGCATTAGGAGGAACAACCGTACTTTCAGAATTTCCGGAATTAAATGGTGTTGAACAAGAACTTATCAATAGATGTGCAACTGATGAAGCTGCCAAAAAATTTGCTGCACTTATGGATTCCTATTCTGCCGCGGCTAATGCGGTTGGTTCTGCTTTTGAAAACAATCCGTCACCGGGAAATATTAAAGATGGCCTTATTACCGATGCCATGAAATCGGCAGGAGCAGCCAAAAAAGGTGGAACTTCTCCAGTGATGGACGTACTCGATTATACTGAAAAAATCACCAGGAATGGGTTAAATCTATTATGCACCCCTGGAAATGATGTAGAAAGCACAACCGGACTTGCCGGTTCCGGATGTAATATAATTGTATTTACAACAGGACTGGGAACGCCAACCGGAAACCCTATTGCCCCGGTACTGAAGCTCTCCAGCAACACGCATTTGTATGAAAAAATGAAGGATCTCATAGATATTGATGCAGGTACTGTAATTAGTGGGGACGATAGTATTGAAAGCATGGGTGAAAAAGTCCTGGAGTATATTATCGCAACTGCAAGTGGTGAACTAACCGCAAAAGCAGTACTCAAGGGACAAAACGATTTTATTCCATGGAAACGAGGCATATCTTTATAAAGCTGCAAAAAAGGGTTTAGGCAACTCAAGAAACTGAAGAACCATTGAAAACATTAAGCAGAAGTACATTTCCTACCAGTTCATACCCTGAAAGGGTCATACAATTTGGGGAAGGAAATTTTTTAAGGGCTTTTGCGGATTGGATGATTCACGAAATGAATAAAAAAGTTGGCTTTAATTCAGGAGTTGTCGTCGTGCAACCCATAGCTGATGGACTAACCAAGATACTAAATGATCAGGATGGCTTGTATACCCTATACTTAAACGGAATTAAAAATGGAGAAGCGGTTAGCGAATATCAAATCATAGATTGTATCCAAAGAGCAATCAACCCCTATGAAAATTATTCTGTTTATTTGGCAAATGCCGAAAATCCGGATTTGAGGTTTGTCATCTCGAACACCACAGAAGCTGGTATTGCATATCATAAGGATGATCAATTAGAAGATACACCACAGAAAAGCTTTCCGGGAAAACTGACAGCACTTTTATACAGGAGGTTCCAGGTTTTTAAAGGCGCCTCAGATAAAGGACTGATTGTACTTCCATGTGAACTAATAGACAGAAACGGAGATAATCTGAAAAAAATAATTCTGCAATATGCAGTAAAATGGGAATTGGGCAGGGAATTTATCCGGTGGATCAATGACGACAATATTTTTTGTAATACTTTGGTAGACAGGATAGTTCCGGGCTATCCAAAAGATAAAATCGAGAGCATCACAAAGCAATTAGGCTACAGGGATGATTTAATAGTAGAGGGTGAACAGTTTCATTTATGGGTTATTGAAGGGCCTGCAGAAGTAAAAGCAGAATTCCCTGCCGAACAATGTGGATTGAATGTAATTTTCACCAACAATATGGAACCCTACAGGACCCGAAAGGTCCGAATACTAAATGGCGCACATACTGCTATGGTTCCGGTTGGATATCTTTATGGAATTAAAAAAGTCCGGGAATCTCTGGAAGATAAGGTAGTGGGTGCTTTTATTAAAAATGCAATATTTAACGAAATATGTCCAACCCTTGATCTTCCTGAAACAGAATTAGTACAGTTTTCAAATGAGGTCCTGGATAGATTTAAAAACCCCTATCTGGAACATGCGTTATTAAGCATTTCACTTAATTCCATTTCCAAATACAAAACAAGGGTTTTGCCCTCCGTCTTGGAATACATTAAAAGAAAACACACACTTCCCAAATGTCTGTTATTCTCACTTGCTGCATTGATTGCCTTCTACAAAGGAGAGAGGAACGGAGAGTTAATTGAACTTGCGGATGATCAGCGCGTATTGGATTTTTTTAAATCGCAATGGATAGGGGTAGATGGCTCCAAAGAAAGTATTACCAGAATCGTAAATGCGGTTTTATCTAACTTAAATTTATGGGACCAGGATTTAACCAGGATTGACGGTTTGCAAAATGAAGTTATTTCGGCTCTGGGTTTAATCATAAACAAAGGAATGAAAATGGCTATTTTAAATACATAGCATTCTAAACCGACGGCCAATTTAAAACATCAGGGCATACGGATATTGAATAGGATATAATTATATAATCTAAAAACAAAAGTATATGGATTTGGGATTAAAAGACAAGGTTGTTGTGATATCAGGCGCTGCCGGCGTTAAAGGCAGTATTGGGGAATCCATTTTGCAGAATTTAGTTAATGAAGGTGCCATTCCTGCGGTTATTGACAAAAATGACCGGGGATTTAAATATGTTGAAAAAATTCAGGAAAAAGGCATTGATGCCATCTTTTGCAAAACTGATGTCACAATTCCTGAACAGATTCAAAATGCTGTTGAAACGATCTCCAAAAAGTACGGAAGGATAGATGTGGTCATTAATAATGTAGGTGTTAATGATGGGGTAGGATTAGACGCATCGTATGAGGAATTTTTGACCTCCTTAAAACTGAATATGGTGAGTTATTTTTTAATAGTTAAGCATGCCCTGCCATTATTAAAAGAATCAAAAGGAAATATTCTGAATATTGGATCGAAAGTGGCACTGACAGGTCAGGGAGGAACATCCGGCTATGCCGCATCAAAAGGCGGGGTTTTGGGTCTTACGCGCGAATGGGCAGTAGACCTGATTACATATGGTATCCGCTCTAATGCTATCATAATAGCAGAATGCTGGACTCCCTCTTATGATACCTGGATTAAATCTATTGAAAACGGAGACAAAAAACTGAAGTCAATTATAAAAAAAATC
>JAHEBI010000373.1 GCA_024642325.1 Eudoraea sp.
CTCTGAAATAATGGTAGAAGAAGCGAATATAGAAGTTATAAAATTTGCTATGGAACCTAAAAGTGACAGTGATGTGACAGGGGATGTAGTCTTTACTGAAGAAAATGGAATGGTAATGATGAAAGCCACGCTGAGCGGACTAACTCCCGGGGAACATGCGATTCATATTCACGAAAAGGCAGATTGCTCCTCAGCAGATGGCACCTCTTCCGGAGGCCATTGGAATCCTACCCATGAGCCACATGGGAAATGGGGCGCAGAAGAGGGTTACCATAAAGGTGATATCGGTAATTTTACGGCAGATGCCAATGGCAATGCCATTGTTGAATTCAGCACTGATCAATGGTGTCTGGGCTGTGATGATGAAAATATGAATATTTTGGGAAAAGCTGTAATCGTGCATCAGGGAGTTGATGATTTTACATCACAACCAAGCGGAGACGCAGGTGCAAGAATAAGTTGTACAGGGATTATTGAATAGAATTATATAGAACTATTTAAAAATGGCTGCTATATTAGCAGTCATTTTTAGTTTTATTCCCTATTACCATAATTGTTATTACACTTGAACTTTTGGAACAGTATAAATTTGTCCTTTTAATATTTTGATAGTTTAATCCCCGTAATAATCCAAATATTAATGGTTCAATTACCTGCCCTGACTCTTTCTCAGGGAATAATGGGCTTTAAAAACTTTAAATAGAAGAAACGACATTACAATAAACCAAACAGAGAAAATATAGTATTCCATAACTAGGTTGATTTGGGTTAAATATTCAAAAACATACTCTTAAATAACTAAGATTTCTGTAACACTTGGGGCATTGCAGAAATGCTCTGACAGCATTTGAACCTTAAACTTAAGCATTTCATCTATAATTACCAAAAAAAAAGTTAAAAAAACTAAAACAGTCCAACTTACTTTACCTTGGATTAATTTCAAATTTCCTTTTCGAAATGACCATTTGACAAAAAATGAAAATTTAGTCATGAGATAACCTGGCGTAATAATTTTCCCTTATTATGGAGGACAACAAGGGGAATGTCCTATATTTTGTTTTACTTTGAATTTTTAAAAGTTTAAGCCAATGAACCCATCCACAACCGGTTGGATTGACAAATTCGGACACCAGGTAAAAGATAACCTTGGTGCCTTTACGGATTTCAGGGATCTTTACGGAGGACTTAAAACGTCTGGTTTTGTCTATGGCTTAAACATCAAGATTCCTCGTTTTATTGAGCCTGAACACACCTTATCTGAGGATGAGAAAGCCAAGATTAACTTGCTTACAGCCCTTTTCTTTACTTTTAAACTGGAAAACAGCAATTCTGATTTTGACGATTTTCTTCAAACAATATTTAAATTTTATCAGGAACTTGAACTGGGATATATTTCCTTTCTGAATAAAATCCTTGCCGGAAGTAAAACCTCAAAACAACTTGAAAAGCTCATAGATTCCAGAGTTTACCTGGGTGATAATGTATTTAGTAAAACCTTTAACAGAATAATTACCAATTCATTACTTTTTATCGATGTTCTTACATTCAAATATTATTTAAATGGCGGTAAAAATATTAGGGAGCACGCTCAATTGTTAGAATCCCTGACCATAAATGTTACCTCGCATGCGCTAAACTCTAAGGAGAAAAACAAAACTGATGAACGGCTGGCGCAGCTATTTGCGGCTTCAATGACATTTATTGATAGTGAAAAGCAAGAATTTGACGGTTCTTACAGGGCACTTCTTTTAAATAATTCTGCTATTTGGGAAAATCAGTATTTTCTGGACGTAGCTTGCCTTACTGTATGGGAAGATAAAACTTTAGAATATCAGGAATCTGAATTCATTTTTGGCATCGGTAAGGATCTTGGTTTTGAAAGCAAAGAGATCTCCCGTTCCCTGGAAGAAATTACTTCCTTTTTTGAAAAAAATTCCTCAAAAATACCATTTCTGAAAGACGACAACCTGGCTATTCAATTTTATGACAGTATGTCCAAAGTGGTTAACAAACTAATTTTGAGAAATAATAAAAGACTTCAAAAAGAATTGTCGGAGAGCAAAGAATTAATGCAGCTACTCTCCAAATCAACAGTCAAAGACCTGAGTGCGCAAGAAAAGAAAAAAGTTCAAAATCAGCTCATAGATATTTTTAAAACCATACCTTCCCTGGCCATTTTTTTATTGCCGGGCGGCGCAGTTTTACTACCAATTTTTATAAAGTTAATTCCTAAGTTATTACCTTCAGCTTTTGATGATAACAGAGTGGAAAAAAGCCCTGAAAAGCGTTAAAAACGTACTATAAGAAATATCTATAGTTGTATTTAAACTATTTTATATCAATATATTAACAATCTTTATTCCAACCATAACTTAAAGTCCCTTACCCTTTCCCTGCTAACTATTATTTCCTGCTCATTAAATCGATTTAATTTGATTATCAAGCGAGAATTGGTGTAAGAAACAATGTCTTTTATGTGGTTGACATTTACATAATATTTTCTGCTTACCCTAAAAAATATTTGTGGGGAAAGTTCATTTTCCAGATTTTCCAAAGTAGTATCCAGCAGATAATTCCTCCCCTCTGAAGTAGCTGCATAAGTTCCTTTATTTTCACTGTAGAAACATTCTATGTCATCGGCATTAATAATTTTAAGATGTTGCCCGAGTCTGATAGTGAACCTTTTTTTATATTCCCTTTCCAGCGGATTGACAAGTAGCTTCTTAATATCTTCAAAATCCAAATTAATCTGATTCCCTTTTGTCTTAAGGTTTTGATATTTTCTAACCGCACTCTCCAACTCCTCATCGTCAATTGGTTTTAATAGATAATCAATACTGTTAAGTTTAAATGCCTGCAATGCATATTCATCATAGGCTGTGGTAAATATGATCGCACTCTTTACTTCAACCAGATCAAAAATTTCAAAGGACAGGCCATCGGAGAGCTGAATATCAAGAAAGATAAGGTCTGGATGCGTATTGTTCTGAAACCATAGCACAGCTTCTTCCACTGAATGAAGCATGGTAGATACATTTACTCCCAGTTCACTCAGCAGCCTCGATAGCCTTCTTGCTGCGGGTTTTTCATCTTCAATTATCAATACATTCATGCCAATAATTTAATATATTCCTGTTATTTGTTCAAATCTTAAATACCCTGCTGACTTTTTTACTTGAATTTTTCGGCATCACGTTTGTCTTTTTCTATATATTTCTGGATTTGACGCTCTTCCCATTTTTTTCCAAACAGCGGGTTAAAATGAAATACGTTTGCCCCATGAAATGCCAGGCCAATCCCCCAGAATATTAAAGTAAAA
>JAHEBI010000374.1 GCA_024642325.1 Eudoraea sp.
ACCCTGTATAATTGATTGTTCATCCTGTAACCAGTCATTATATTGGGCGGGAGCATTAATTTTCAATTCTAAAATAAAATCCCGAAATTTTACTTCATCAAATATGCCATTCTCATCCAAAAATTGTGGGTTTTGAGCTATTCCCGGACTGGACTTAATTACATTTATTATCTGATCCTGTTCAATAGAAATACCGAGATCCTCTATCTGCTGGCCCAAAATAGTGTTTCGTTCCATCTGGTTCCAGACAGAACTGACCAATTGCATAGATGAAGTTGCAGGTCCGGACCTTCTTGACGCTATTTCAATCTTTCTCCGAAAATCGTCGATAGAAATTTCGTCTCCATTAATTTCGCCTACAGAAGAGCCAACTTTTCCACCGGCAAAATCATTACTTGTAAATATTCCAGAAATTACGAACGCAAATAATGCCAACCCAATGATCAGGATTAATATAGTTGTTCGTTTTCTAATATTCTCTAGAATTGCCATTTGTTGTTAATTTAAAATCAGTTGGCGAAAATAGTATTTTCCATCAAGAAATAAAAACTTAAGGCTAGCTATCTAACCTTTAATTATGGCCTAATCTTTTTCCAGGACCTGAAGTGATACCAAATCTATTTTTGTGTTAGAAACTTCCAGGATAGTAAACAAAAAATGCTCTACCCGTATTTCAGTATTCTGGTCGGGAATCTCTCCTGTTTCATTCACAATCAAACCTGCAAGAGTTTCATATTCCTCGCTTTCAGGAAGTTCCAGCTTATATTGTTCATTTATATAATCAACTTCCAACCTGGCAGAAAATTTATAGGTGTCCGGAGCAAGTTGTTCCTCCAGGAAATCAGTTGAATCATGTTCATCTTCAATTTCACCAAAAAGTTCTTCGACAATATCCTCAACAGTCATAATTCCTGAAGTTCCTCCATACTCATCAAGTACAACAGCCATACTTTTTCTTTTCTTGGTCAACACATTTAGGATATCCTGTATCAACATAGTCTCTGGCACAAACTCAACAGGTAATAGAATGCTTTTGATTGTGGCAGGCTTCTTAAATAGTTCATAAGAATGAACGTAGCCAATAATATTATCTATAGTATCTTTAAAGACCAATATTTTAGATAATCCGGTTTCTGTAAAAAGTTTCGCCAGGTTTTTCGGAGTCTCATCTAATTCAACTGCAATAATCTCAGTCCTTGGAACCATAACTTCACGCGCCTTTACCGCAGCAAATTCGAGTGCGTTCTGAAAGATCTGTATCTCGGAATCTACATCATCTTCTTCCTTTACAGTCTCCATTTGTTCTGTGATGTAATCCCCCAATTCAATCTTGCTGAATACCAGTTGTACTTCATCCCCATGTGTTTTGAAAAATACCCTAAGAAGTATATCGGAAACTTTGATCACAAAATCAGAAATTACAGAGAAGAACAAATAGAAAAAATAAGCAGGAACTGCAAAAAACTTGAGAAGCTTGTTAGCGTAAATCTGAAAAAGTACCTTGGGTAAAAATTCTGCCGTCAGCAATATAATAATTGTGGATATTAAGGTCTGCGTTAAGAGACTAAAATCTGTAAGTATAAGTTGAAAAAAATTATTGTCTGAAGGTAACATCGTCTGAAACCAATTCATCAATAATTCCCCCATATACAAACCGTAAACCACTAAGGCAATATTATTGCCAATAAGCATAGTGGCAATAAACTTGGAAGGCTTTTTTGTTAGCCGGGTAAGAATCTGTGCCAGAAGACCTTCCTGTTTTTTTTCAATTTCGATATGGATCTTATTGGCAGAAATAAAGGCAATCTCCATTCCTGAAAAAAATGCAGAGAGCAATAAGCAAACACAAATAACAAGTATAGTAGAGTCCAAAGCTATTGCTGATTATCCCGTTTTCGCTTTTCGAAGCGTTTTCTATAGTTACGCCTAAAAATAAACATTCCTATAGATATAAGGGCAAAGAAAATGAAGATGTAAGTACCCTCTCTGTTTGTATTCCAAAGTTCTATGATCTTGTATATGGAAATTATTGCAACTGCCAAATACAGGTACTCCGTATATCTTAGTATTTTAATCATGATTGTTCTTCTTTAATAGTAATTAAGCCGTATGTCTTATGTGCATTGAAGAAGCTAAAGTCTCTATTAAAATCTATCCCTTCACCGTCCATAATTGTCCCATCCTCCGGGTTCGTAAATTTAAATTTGTCCTGTGTAAAAATCCATTCATTGTTCTGGTCGTAAAAAAGCTGAGGAGCTTCCAGTTTTTTTCCATCATGAGATTCAATCACGACATTGCCCTGCAGGTCTATCAAATTAGTGCTGGAATAAATAATCCCATAATCGGCACGGATAGTACTTTTATTATTGTTTTCATCAAACAAATCGACTACTAAACCATTGGGAAATGTCCTATACTGAAATCTCATATTATCATAATCCTCACTTAAAGGGCTTTTTAAAATAGCGATCACTCTTGATTCTTTTGTGTCTTCGCTTCCCAGCTTTTCCAAAGTCTCTGTATAGGTAAGGGTAAAATTTTCGGCAACTCCCTGAGGGTAAATAGTTTGTTGCGCCTCTTCGCCTACCCTTTTATAATTATCCGTGCAACCATAAAAAAACATTGCCACAGAAAATACTATGGCAATGTTAAGTAATTTATTTCCGAAAGGATGATTCATGGTTATAGATTAGGCACTGTTACGCTGCCTCCTACCCAACAACTAAAACTGATAGTTTTACCAGCCATTCCAGAATTAAAGATATCTGTCTTTGAAGGTGCTTTGGCACTATAACTTGCTGCAGACTGGTTCGCATTTCCACTTAATGCAGGATCCACTCTACCCGCCTTTCTGGCCATATCTGCTGCCTTCCAATAGATAGCCCTTTTTTCAAATGGGGTCTCGCCACAGTCATTGGCACTTGTAGCATACAAATTTGCGATAAGTAAATAGGCTTTCCCGTTTGCAGCATTGGCGTCTATTGCTTTCTGGGCATAACTTCTCGCAGTTGACTTATTAGTTCTTCTATAACTTGTTGCTATCTTATAGGCAATATTTGACTTCTTTTTGGAATCTGTCTCCAGGTCAAGAGCCTTATTATAATCGGCTATAGCCCCCTTGGTATCTCCTGCTTTTTGCTTTAAAGTACCTCCATATACAAAGGCGTCTGCAGAAGGATCCAATGCTAACTGGGCTTCAAATAATTTTTTGAACATGGGATCATCTGTACAGTCTTTACTAAACATCCTGCCTACTGCTCTTTTTACCCAGGTTACATCGGTTTTTTTGCTATCAA
>JAHEBI010000375.1 GCA_024642325.1 Eudoraea sp.
TCTGGCTTAAAATGAGATCATATCAATAGGTCTAAATTTGCAGTAAATGTAAATACCCATTAATTGAAAAAGCGGAATATCGATGTGGTGGTGATATCAGATGTCCATCTGGGCACTATGGATTGCCAAGCAGAAGAATTAATGGCTTATCTAAGCAGTATAAATCCAAAAAAATTAATTCTTAATGGTGATATAATTGATATCTGGCAATTTAACAAGCAATGCTTTCCCCCCTCCCATTTAAGGATCCTCAAAAAGATTACAAGTATGGCTTCAACTGGCACTGAGGTTATATATATTACCGGAAATCATGATGGTATGATCCCCAAGCTTAGCAAATCATTAATAGGGAACATTAGTATTCGAGACAAGCTGATTTTAGAACTGGATGGTAAAAAAGCCTGGTTTTTTCATGGGGACGTATTTGATGTTTTTATTTTGCACATAAAATGGTTCTCAAAGCTTGGAAGTCCCGGATTTGGACTACTACTCCAAATAAACAGAATCATAAACTGGTTCTTATCAAAATTGGGAAAGGAAAAATATTCACTTGCCAATAAAATTAAAAAAAGCGGAAAAAGCGCGGTAAAGTATATTGAAAATTTTGAACGGACAGCTTCGGGAATTGCCATAGACAAGGGATACGACTATGTGGTCTGCGGTCATATTCACAAGCCGAAAAAGGAAATATTTGAAACCAGGAACGGAAAATGTACCTATCTGAATTCCGGGGATTGGGTTGAACACCTAAGCGCTTTGGAATATTCTTTCAAGAGATGGAAAATCTATAATTACAGCCACGATAAGCTTTCTCCCTTTTTTGCAGATGAAGAATTAAAGTCAATGGAATTAACGGAGCTGATTGGCGCTCTGGAATTGAACAGAACCTCAAAACAAAGTCGCAGGGAAGCGGAAGAAGAATCAATTGATGCTTAATGCATTTTTTAAAATTGTTATCGGATGAAGGGCCTGCCTTTGTGTACCATCCAAAATCTGATGCCTGCAACTGGTCCCGTTTGCTGCAATAATGACATCCTCACCAGATTTTCGTATAGATGGGAAAAGTTTTAACTCCCCAATTTGCATACTTGTTTTATAATGTTCCTTTTCATAGCCAAAGGATCCTGCCATACCACAACAGCCGGAAGCAATAATACTTACTTTATAGTTTTCAGGCAGGTTAAGGACATCAAAAGTCACCTTTTGATCAGATAGTGCCTTTTGATGGCAGTGATTGTGAATTTTTATGGTTGCAGCCGACTTTGTAAATTGTTCCTTATTTATGTTCCCAATTTTTATTTCATTCGACAGGAATTCCTCAATAAGAAAGGATTTGGAAGCAATAGTTTCCACTTTTTCCGTTTCAAAATGAAACCTTTTATACTCATCTCTGAAAGTCAGGATGGCAGAGGGTTCAATGCCTAGTATGGGAATACCTCTTCTGGCATATTCAAACAATTTCGAAATGTTTTTTTCTGCCAGATTTTTGGCCTCATTCAAAAACCCTTTTGAAATAAATGTTCGCCCGCTTTCTGCCTGGAATAGGGTTACCTTATACCCTAACCTACTTAAAAGGTCTATTGCGTCTAAACCAATATCAGCATCCAGATAACGAGTAAATTCATCAATAAATAGAGCAACTTCTTTTTTATTATCTAATTGATTATAAGTGTTTTGAAGATACTTATTGAAATTAATATTTGAAACTTTGGGCAAGGTTCTCTCAGGTGAAATTCCGGATAGTTTCTTAATAAAATTCCCCAATACGCCCGACTTATAAATGCCATTAGTTAATATCGGAGCTATACTTCCCAACGCATTTAAGCTGGTATTATAGGCAAATAGTTTATTCCTGAATTTATACCCGTTGGCCTCCTGGTATTGATATAAAAACTCGGACTTTAGAGTAGCCACATCAACATTGCTGGGGCATTCACTCGCACAAGCCTTACAACTCAAACAGAGGTCAAATACTTCTTTTAAATCATTTGAATCAAAACGATTTACCTTATCAGACTGGGTTAGCACTTCCCGCAGAGCATTTGCCCGCCCTCTGGTAGTATCTTTTTCATTCTTTGTTGCATGATAACTGGGGCACATACCGCCCGAAGCTATATGCGTTTTTCTACAATCCCCGCTACCATTGCATTTTTCTGCCGCTTTTAAAATCCCTTCACTGTCCGAAAAGTCAAAAATTGTATGGATGTCGGGTTCTTTACGTTCAATTTCATAACGGAGTGATTCATCCATTGGATAAGCGTCCACAATCTTTCCCGGATTAAAGATAAAGTCCGGGTCAAAATAGGTTTTTATGCGGGTAAGAAGCTTATAATTTTGTTCTCCTAACATCATCGGAATGAATTCTGCCCTTACAATTCCATCGCCGTGTTCCCCGCTAAAGGATCCTCCATATTTTTTGGTGAGTTTAGCTACATCTGTTGTAATTGACCTGAATAGCTTAACATCGTCTTTAAGTTTTAAATTTAGTATTGGTCTTAAATGGAGCTCGCCTGCTCCTGCATGAGCGTAATAAACGGCATCCTGCCCATAGGCTTTCATGATCTGGGTAAATTCACCAATAAAATCCTTTAAATCATCCAAAGAAACGGCTGTGTCTTCAATACATGCTACAGCCTTTCGGTCTCCCACCATATTTCCTAAAAGTCCAAGACCTGCTTTTCTTAATGCTATGGCCTTATTAATATCGTTGTTTCTCAGGATTGGATTGGCATAGCTTAATCCTGAATTCTCAATGGTTTTTAAGAGTTCTTTCAAATTTTGCTCGAGACCGGCCTGTGTATTATCTTTTATTTCCAGCATAAGTAAAGCAGCAGGATCCCCTTCAACAAAGAAACGATTGGACAATTGTTCCCGGTTATTTTTAGTGCAATCCAATATCACTTTATCCATCATTTCACATAAGTGCAAATTATGTTTCATTACAGGAACTACATCTTTCAGGCAATCTTCCAGGGTTTTGTAGTGGGTAACAACCATAGCTGAAATCGGAGGTGGCAGGTCATCTAATTGCAATGTAATTTCCGTGGTAAATGCCAGGGTTCCTTCACTCCCGCAAAGTAACTTGCAAATATTGATTTCATCCTCAGGTCCGCCAAAAAGGTTGCTATGCAATAATTCATCTACAGCATAACCTGTATTTCTTCTATGGATACTGTCTTTTGGAAATTCTTCTTTAATATTTTGTTGTATACTTTTGTTTTGTAACTCGTTAAATAATTCTCTATAAATAGTTCCTTCAAGGGTATTCAAACCAGTTTTATTTCTGTATTCGGC
>JAHEBI010000376.1 GCA_024642325.1 Eudoraea sp.
ACCTCTGTATTAAAAAACTGTACTATACAATAAATGAAGGCTATAAACATTAGCAGATGCACCACATTCATGATAGCTGCCAACCAGCCCAACTTTCCCTTATATACTTCCCCTATTTTCCCTATCAGATTTTGTTCTTCCAGGTCATCGTAAAAAGCTGATTCTTCCCTGGTTAAAGTTTCCTTGATGAGTTCATCAATTTTTTCTGTCTTCTTATTCATGATTTCCGTTTTTTAAAATTGTTTTTAATTTTTCGCGTGCATGGTATAATCTTGATTTTACTGTCCCTTCTGATTTTTCCAATATCTGGCTTATTTCTCTAAGGGAATAATCTTCCAAGTAAAACAACCTAAGTACAATTTGTTGGTCCTGTGGCAATCCCTTAATAGCACCGTAAATTTTTGAAAGGTCAGATTCCCCGTGGTCCGGATCATTATCTTCTTTAGGCGTATAAAAGTAATCTTGCAATTTTTGTCTGTCCCTATGAATCTTATTTACATAATCAATGCCCCTTCTGGTAACAATCCGCATTGCCCAACTACCAAAACTGTTGGGATTTTTTAAGTGTGGTAAGTTTTTTAAAATTACCCCCCAGCTGTCCTGGACAATATCCTTCGCTATGTCCTTATCTCTGGTAAACCAATAAGCCTGGTTACACATTTTGGAGTTATACCGCTTTACTAATAGGGTAAACGCTTTCCTATTTCCCGATCGATATTGCAAAACCAATAAGCCTTCGAATATTTTTTTAGCTTTTTCCATGTCTTGTACTATGATAGAGACCTGTAAATTTGGAAAAGGTTCAATTATTTTGGTTTTTTTATCCAATTCCTCTTAAAGATAAGATTAAGATGAGCTGTAAATAGTATTTTTGCGACATGAGAAAAAGCAGGACTCGGGAAATTTTGGAGAATATAGCTGTTATCGATGCTGGTGCCAAGGGTAAAACTATAGGTAAAGCACCGGATGGGAGGGTTATTTTCATCTCCAATGCAGTTCCAGGCGATGTTGTAGATGTTCTTACAACTAAAAAAAGGAAAGCATATTTTGAAGGGGTTGCCACTACTTTCCACACTTTGTCTGATAAGCGTACAAAGCCTGAATGTGAGCATTTTGGAATTTGTGGAGGGTGCAAATGGCAACATATGGATTATGAACACCAATTGTATTACAAACAAAAAGAAGTTGAAAATAATTTAAGACGCATAGGCCATCTGGAACTTCCGGAAATTTCACCGATAATTGGGTCCGGTCAACAGTATTTTTACAGGAACAAGATGGAATTCTCATTTTCAGACAGCAGATGGCTAACCCAGGCAGAGATTAACTCCAAAAGTGAATTTACAGATAAAAATGCCCTTGGATTTCATATACCGGGAATGTGGGATAAGATACTGGATATAAAAAAATGCTATTTACAGCCAGATCCCTCAAATGACATTCGCCTGGAAATAAAGAAATATGCTACGGCAAATGATCTGAGCTTTTTTAATCCCAGAAATCATAAGGGGCTTTTGCGTACACTTATGATACGAACTTCATCTACGAAGGAGATCATGGTACTCATCCAATTCTATGATGATGACGAGGACAAACGAAACGGATTGTTAAATCACATTAAAAATAAATTTCCACAAATCACTTCTTTGTTATATGTCATTAACCGGAAGGGCAATGACACAATTTATGATCAGGAAATTCATTGTCACTACGGTGAAAAATATATTTACGAACAAATGGAGGGTCTTAAATTTAAGATCACTGCAAAGTCGTTTTATCAGACTAATTCCGAACAAGCCTATGAGCTTTACAAGGTGGTTAGAAAATTGGCAGGCTTAAATGGAACCGAACTGGTTTATGATCTGTATACCGGAATAGGCACTATAGCGCAGTTCATTGCCGCAGAAGCTAAAAAAGTCGTAGGGATTGAGGCTGTTCCGGAGGCTATTCTGGATGCGGAAGCTAATGCCCTGGAAAATAACATTGACAATGTCAGTTTTTTCTCCGGGGACATGAAAAATATATTTAATGACCAGTTTGTAGCCTTGAATGGAAGGCCGGATGTGATAATAACAGATCCACCACGAGATGGGATGCATAAAGATGTAGTCAGGCATATTCTTGATATTGCCCCTGATAAAATTGTTTATGTTAGTTGCAATAGTGCCACGCAGGCCAGGGATCTGGAACTCATGAAAGAAGGTTATGAACTAAAAAAAGTACAGCCGGTAGACATGTTTCCACAAACGCATCACGTAGAAAATGTTGTACTTTTGGAAAAACGGATTCATTGATAAAGAAAGTCTGATATGTTTAACAAATTTGCTAACAAGGAGGTATGGGTAAACTAAGGATTCTCCTCCTGGTTATATTGGTTGTTATTTCCATTACTGCCTGTGAAAAAGACGATATCTGCGTGGATGGTGATACACCTTTACTGATCATTCGGTTTTACGATAATGATAATCCCGGTGAATTAAAAGCAGTTCCCAATTTAAGAGTGGCCGGTTTAGGTCAATCCTTCACAGTTGATACATTCGCCGACAGAACATCATCAGACTCCATTGCCATACCATTAAGAATAAATGAAGCCAATACAGGGTTTGTGTTAATTTCTGATTCTGCAGATGAAGATGATTTGGAAACTGGCAACATAGATACACTGACTTTTGAGTATAACACATTGGAAGTCTTTATTTCAAAGGCTTGTGGTTATATTGCCAATTATGATGACTTAGGTGAGCTACTCACTGTTGATACTGAAAATTGGATCCAGAACATCGAAATAGTTACTCCTATAATACAACAGCAAGACAGCGCCCATGTTAAGATATATCATTAGTGGTTTATTTCTTTTTTGCTTTTTTATAAGTGGAGCACAGACAGATTCTCTGGCTATAGGTGCCAGGGATTCGACAAGTTTTGGCCAACGCTACGGATTGAGGGTTGGTGTTGATTTAAGCAAACCTATAAGAGCGCTATTTGACAACGATTATTCAGGGCTGGAATTCGTGGCAGACTATCGTATTACCAAAAAGCTTTACGTTGCAGCCGAGTTTGGAAATGAGAAAAAAACAAGTTTTGAAGCTCTTGAAAATGTCGATGACCTGAATAGAGTGGAATTGTACAACTATACTACTTCAGGTAGTTATATAAAACTGGGGGTTGATTTTAATACCTATGAGAATTGGTACGGAATGACTAATGCTATTTTTATTGGAGCACGATTTGCAGGAAGTGCTTTTAGTCAGACACTGAATAATTACACAATTTATGACAGCAATAGGTATTG
>JAHEBI010000377.1 GCA_024642325.1 Eudoraea sp.
AGATAGGGCGTATTAGTTTTAATAAGTGATTAAATTACATTTTTTTGGCTCCAAAACCAATTCGGTCGCAAATATACTGTCCATTTTCACAATACGCAATTAGCTCGTCCTTAATAAATTTATTCACCTCATTTTTTTCATCTTCCGGGTAAAGCAGATGAACATTGGCCCCGGCATCTAAGGTGAAGCAGAGATGATTTTGTGTTTCCCTGCGAAATTCCCATATTTTTTCAATAATATTCAGGGTATTGGGTTTCATCAGAATAAAATACGGAATACTCGTCATCATCATGGCGTGCAAAGTAAGTGCTTCACTTTCTACTACTTCTATAAAATCTTTTAGATTGCCTTCGGCAAATATTGACCTTAACCGGATTAGGTTTTCATGGGCCTGCCCAAATCGATTTTTGGCAAAAGGGTGGTTGTGCATAAGATCGTGACCTACTGTACTACTTACGCTTTTCTGTCCTTTATGAACTAATAGAATAGTATCCTGGTAACTTTTAAACACTTCGTCTACCTCATATGGATAAGGTATTCCATATAGATTTGTACTCCCTGTTATTTCATTGTGTTCTCCCCATTGTACAAGATTACCCTTGACACTTCTGCAGGCACTTCCAGATCCTAAACGCGCTAAAAAAGATGCTTTTCTAAAGAAAAATTCAGGATCCATACCTGGAACCATTTGTTTTTCCATATCCATGAGGCATAAAGCCAAAGCGGCCATACCACTGGCAGATGAGGCTATACCACTGCTATGAGGAAAAGAATTGGAAGTGTCTATAGCGAAATGATACTTTTTAAGAAAAGGCAGGTACTTTTCGATTCGCATAAAGAATAGTTCAATCTTGGGCTTAAAATCCTCCCTCGACTTTCCTTCAAAAAGTAACTCAAATGAATAGTCCTTGTTTTCCTTATTCAGTTTGGTAAAGCCGACAGAAGTTATGGTCTTGCACTCATCCAGGGTAAAACTTACTGAGGCATTGGCTGGTATCTGATTTGGCTTCTTTCCCCAGTACTTAACTAAGGCAATATTACTTGGGGCCGTATACTGTACTTTACCTTGTTCCGGTTCAAACTTGTAGGTTGAAGGAATAAAGTCTTTTTCGATCATGCATGCAACAATTTGTGCAAAGATAGTTTTTAACCGCCTTTGCAATAGCCCCTATTAAAATAAATTACTATTTTAGTTAACTTACATTTAATGATTTTGAAAAAAAAATTAACCTTTATTGCCATTTCAGTAACAATTTGCCTTGTTATTGGTTTCCTGTCCGGATTTGCAACTCAGTCTTCGGTAAATGATTGGTATATGTCACTCAATAAACCTAGTTTTAATCCCCCAAATTGGATTTTTGGCCCGGTTTGGACGCTGCTTTATATTCTTATGGGTATTTCCGCCGGAATTGTCTGGGCAAAAGGATTTTATCACATTTGGGTAAAAACAGCTTTGTATAATTTTGGGTTTCAGTTGTTATTTAATGCCCTTTGGAGTGTCGTTTTTTTTGGATTTAAAAATCCTTTCTGGGCACTATTGGTAATCCTGGTTTTGCTAGCTATGATTTTATTAACCATTAAGTGGTTCAACGTGGTTAGCAGGACAGCAGCATATCTGCTTATCCCCTATTTTCTATGGGTTTGTTTTGCTACGATCCTAAATTATAAGATATGGGAAATGAATTAAGCCAATAGCAGCTCCATTAATTTTGTGGTGGTTTTGTGATTTCTGGTGGTCGCCTTTACCTTAAGTTTTTGCTCAAATAGGTTATTGTTAAGTTTAGCATTACCCATTCCGACAAGGCATTTCAGGTAGATGAAATCCTTGCTAATAAAAAACCTTTCATTTTCAAATTTAAGATCCTCCAATGATTCTTTTGCCTCCTTTTTTGGAACATCCTTGAGAAATACATAATATATTTTACTGTAATCACCCTTTTGCTCAGGCTTAAATGGATTCTCTGCCAGTATCTTTTCAATTTTAGATTTGGTAATGACCATTACCGGAACCAAAAAACCATATATTTTTTCTATGGCTGTTTCAATTTGTTGTTCCAATCTTTTCGTATCCGGTTCTTCACTTTGAAATATAACATTTCCGCTTTGTATAAAGGTAGTTACCTCTGAAAATCCCAGTTCTTCAAACAGGATTCTCAAATCTGACATAATTATTTTGTTGCGACCGCTTACATTAATTCCTCGTAACAGGGCGATATAATTTGGCATTTGAACAAATTTTTAAACAAATTGCAAGAACAGTACTGAAGATAGCTAATTATGTAGTATTAAATAAATCTATTACATTTATTACCTGTCATTTTTAATTCTTTATTATCCGTTTTTCACAATAATATGCAAACCTATATCCTTGCCCTCGATCAGGGCACCACAAGTTGCCGGGCAGTAATTTTTGATACAGCAGGCAATATTATTTCCACTTCCCAAAAGGAATTCACACAGTTTTTTCCCAAACCGGGCTGGGTAGAGCACGATCCCATGGAAATTTGGTCTACGCAAGTGGCCATGGCTGCAGAAACCGTTACTAAAAAAGGATTGGAAGCAAAAAATATTGCCGCCATAGGAATTACCAATCAACGTGAAACTGTAATAGTCTGGGATAAAAAAACAGGAAAACCGGTGTATAACGCAATTGTATGGCAGGATAAAAGAACAGCAGAATATTGTGATCTTTTAAAAAGCAAAGGCAAATCTCAATGGATCAGGGAAAAAACAGGCCTTGTGCTTGACTCTTATTTCTCAGGCACCAAAGTTAAATGGATATTAGACAATGTAGAAGGGGCAAGAAAAAAGGCGGAAGCCGGGGAATTAATCATGGGTACCATAGATACCTGGCTTATCTGGAACATGTCCAGGGGTGAATTACATGTAACAGATGTCAGCAATGCCTGCAGAACACTTTTATTTAATATCAACTCTCTGGAATGGGACGATGAACTTTTAGAATTATTTACGATTCCAAGAAGCATGTTGCCGGCTATAAAACAGTCCAGTGAAGTATACGGACATACGGCTCCTGGATTGTTTGCTTCCAGGATTCCAATTTCGGGAATAGCAGGAGACCAGCAGGCAGCATTATTCGGGCAGATGTGTATCAGGGAAGGAATGGTAAAAAACACTTATGGTACGGGCTGTTTTATGCTAATGAATACAGGAGAGAAAGGAATCAAATCTACTAAAGGTTTACTAACTACTCTTGCATGGGGAATTGATGGAAAAGTTCATTATGCACTAGAAGGAAGTGTATTTGTGGGAGGAAGTGCTGTTCA
>JAHEBI010000028.1 GCA_024642325.1 Eudoraea sp.
TGTCCTGTAATTCCTGGATTGCCCTGGCACTTGACCCTTTTATTTTATCCCCAATAACAATATATCCTGCCATCTTTTGATCAATGGACAGGTAAGAAACGGTTTTACCTTGTTTTTGATAGGTCCGGACTTCGTTTTCCATTTCCATTAAAAGAGTAGCATGGGCCTCTTCCATCATTTTGGTATTGCCAAGGGCCACCTTCTTTCCGTTTACATTTCCTTCAACACCTTTGCCAGTTAGCGCATTGAAACCATCAGCTTTGAGGATTTCTACCTGCAGTTCTTTACCATATGCTACGGCAGCTGCTGCCAGGGGATGTTCACTGAGGCTGTTCAGGGATACAATGTATTGCAAAACATCCTTTTCGCTAAAATCGTCCCCGAATGCACCTACTTTTTCAACCGTTGGTTTCCCTTCCGTAATGGTTCCGGTCTTATCTACAATTAGCGTATCTACCTTATCCATCTTTTCCAGGGCTTCGGCATTTTTAATAAGTACGCCATTCTGCGCGCCCTTACCTACACCCACCATAACTGCCATTGGGGTAGCCAGGCCAAGCGCACAGGGGCAAGCGATTATCAATACCGCAATGGCATTGACCAGGGCATAGACATAGACGGGTTCCGGTCCCCAAACCACCCAGACAACAAAAGTGATGACTGCTATACCAACGACCACCGGAACAAAGTAGCCCGAAACCGTATCCGCCAATTTTTGAATAGGTGCACGGCTGCGACTGGCATCATTGACCATTTGGATAATTTGCGCGAGCAGGGTATCCGACCCAACTTTTTCTGCCTTCATCAGAAATGACTGATTACCGTTGATAGTTCCGCTACTTACTTTGCCGCCAGGGCTTTTGCTTACAGGAATGGGTTCGCCAGTAATCATAGATTCATCAATGGAAGTCTCCCCTTCGGCAATTACACCATCCACTGGAATCTTGTCGCCTGGTTTTACCCTTAGTATATCGCCTAATTGTATCTGGTCTATGGCAACTTCCTCTTCTTTTCCGTTGATTACCCGAATAGCCTTGTTGGGCGCCAGTTTTAACAATTCCTTTACTGCAGAATTTGTTTTGCTATGTGCCCTTGCCTCCAGTACTTGCCCTAACAGGACCAGGGTAAGAATGACAGTAGCCGCTTCAAAATAAACGTGAACGCTTCCCGATTCCGTTTTGAATTGGTCCGGGAAAAAATCCGGGAAAAGCAATCCAAATACACTGAACAGCCAGGCCACACCTGCTCCTATGCCGATCAGGGTAAACATATTGAGGTTCCACCTCCTGAAAGAGCGATAAGCACGTTCAAAGAACATCCATGTGGCGTAGAACACCACGGGAATGGAAAGTGTGAATTGGATCCAGTTCCAGTATTTCTGCTCCATAATTTCATAGAGCGGATAATTGGACAGCATTTCGGACATCGCAATCAAGAAAATAGGCAAGGTAAAGGCCACCGCAATCCAAAACTTTTTGAGCAACTTTTTAAAGTTCCTTTCCTCTGCTGAAAGATCTGGTTGGCTGGGCACGAGATCCATCCCACAGATGGGACAACTGCCTGGTTCATCCCTGATGATTTCAGGATGCATGGGGCAGGTGTATTGCATGGAAGAAGGAGATGTGGCGTTTTGTTCCTCTACCAAATCCATTCCGCAGACAGGACAATCCCCGGGTTGATCATAGGTCTTATCGCCCTCGCAATGCATAGGACAATAAAATGTACCCGTACCTTTTGCTTTGGGGGTTTCCATTTTGTTTGCTTTTGTATGCTGATGTTCGCCGTGTTCATAGATATTATACCCGCCACCATCATATTTCAAAGCCTCCTGGAACTTGTCTATTGGAATATGGGTATCCATCTCAATGGTCGCCTCCTCTTTCACTAAATCTACTGAAACCATGGTTACACCTTTCACTTTAGCGAGTGATTCCTGAACATGGTTTCTGCAACCATTACAGGTCATTCCGTGTATGTGATAGGTGTGCCGCATATGTTATTTTTTTATAGTTTCAGTGACTTTTCCACATTTCAGCATCTTATCTCCATAATACGGATTTCTGATTTCTTCTACATCGGAAATCCAATATCCGCCTTTTCCATCGAAGGCCATTGGGCAAAACTGTTTGTAGATGGCACCTTCAGCAATAGATTCTTTGAACAAGGGTTCCACCTGCTCTGTCAACTGGGAAAATAGTTCGCGTTGTTTTTCAATGTCCCTGGCATCTGCCATGGCCATGGCCATCGACTCCATTTCTTCCATTTCACCAGTTAAACTTTCCGCAAGGTTACCGGCCGCCAGATTCACTTCTTCAGCATTGGAGTTGACCAAAGCCATCCGAATCTGCTGATAATTTTGGAATACCTTTCCGGTCATTCCATCAGAAAAGGAGGCATCGGCGATTTGGGGAGAACTTTCATTTTTAGCTTCGATTTCAGTCGGGGTACCCATATTAGAATCCTGCTTTTTATTTGCATCTCCACATGAGGCTAAAGAAATGACAATGATAGTTGTGATAGTTAAGGTTACATTTCGTTTCATCTTTTTTTGTTTTAAGAGTTTAAATGGAATATTGATAATTATGTAATTGTTTTTTTTATTGATTAGTTAAATAATTGATGATGGCCGTCTGCACATAATAATTTTTGACAGCCTCTATCAGGTTTATCTGGAAGCGCAATTGCAGTTCCTGAATACTCAGTACATCATTGAAATCTATTGTTCCTGTTTCATAGTTTTTTATAAGAATTTCTTCCGCATCTTTGGCCTGTTCCAAATTCCTCAGTTGCGTATTGTATTTTATATAGGACGCTTCCTTTTTGGTAAGTGCATCGCTCAAAATAGTTTCCAACAGATTTCTTCGATTCGCCTTTTGTGCGTTGATTTCCTCTTGTCGCAATTCATTCTGCACGGTTCTCGATTTATAATTATTGTTGAAAATGGGAATCGATAAAGAAACCATCGGCATGAGAATATCTTTCCCATTATCGCTAAAGTCCATATCCTGTCTCTTAGCTACAGGTATGTAATCCAATCCAAAACCGAGATTGGGATTTGCGTCCTTTTGATTCAAAACTTCGGAATGTGTTACCGATTCATACAGCCTGTCATATTTTTCTAATTCCGGATGCAGTTCTAATTGAGACTGTAGGATTTCAATTGGCTCGATAACCGATAAGGCATCCACAACCTCGATAGCGGTACTTTCATTCCGATTCAGGAAATTATTGAACTGTGTTTGGACCGCCCTATATTCCTGCTCCAGGACCAATTTAGCTTCTTTAAGTTCATTCTGTCTGATCTGGAGTCTTAGGACATCAACTGCCGATGCGCCACCGACTTCAACCGAGGCCAGCGCCAACTTTTCATAGGTCTTCAGGAGTTGGATATTTTCCTCTAATACCACCTGCTTTTGCTTAATGGCGTACAATTCATAATAGGATTGTGACACTGATAAACGCAATTTTCTTTTGGTAATCACAATGTCCAAATAATCTACTTCGGCCAGGGAACTTGCATAGTTTTCCCGCAATGTAATAGTCCCAAACCAGGGAAGCATCTGTTTGACCGAAAACCGCGCTTTTTGCGCACCCGTTCTAGTTTCAGGTTCGCTGACAAAAACCCCGGCGCTCACTTCCGTTTTAGGGAAAGCATCCGCTTCGTCCACTTTTTCCTTCGAGATATTGTATCGGAGTTCAAATGCCTGCACTTCGGGATTATTGCTTTCGGCCTCCTGAATATAAGAGTCCAGGGTTTGGGCTTTTAGAGCCGTAACCATTAATAATCCCATTACTATGATCATTTTATTTTTCATGCATTTATTCTTTTAAGTTGCCACTCGCTTTTCCAACTATACAATACCGGAACTATCAACAGGGTTATCAAAGCGATCAACATACCCCCGAAAGAGGGGATTGCCATGGGAATCATAATATCACTTCCCCTGCCTGTAGATGTCAATACGGGTAATAGGGCCAGTATGGTCGTGGCCGTGGTCATCAAACAAGGACGAATCCGTTTTTCTCCTGCTTCTACTACTGATGCCCTTACGGCTTCCAAGGTGTTGGGTTTGTTCCGGTCAAAGGTCTGGGTCAGGTACGTAGCCATGACCACGCCATCATCTGTTGCTATCCCAAAAAGGGCAATAAACCCTACCCAAACTGCTACACTGAGGTTTATGGTATGCATCTGAAAAAGGTCCCTTAAATTTTCACCAAAGAAATTAAAATTGAGGAACCAGTCCTGACCGTAAAACCAAATCATAATAAAGCCTCCGGCAAATGCTACGGCGATTCCCGTGAAAACCATTAACGAAGTGGATACCGAACGGAACTGGAAATACAGAATCAAAAAGATAATAAGCAAAGCCAATGGCACGACTACGGATAGGGTTTTCTCCGCCCGTAGTTGATTTTCATATGTTCCTGTAAATTGATAGTTGATACCATTGGGAACTACCAGTTCTCCGGTGTCAATTTTTTGTTGGATAAGGGCCTGCGCGTTCTCTACCACATTGACCTCGGCATAACCGTCTATCTTATCGAACAACACATAGCCCACCAAAAAAGTATCCTCGCTTTTGATGACCTGTGGCCCTTTTTCATAACGGATGTTTACCAGTTCACTCAAAGGAACAGGGCTGCCCTTTGCCACCGGAACATATATATTCTTGATGTCTGCTGGATTATCCCGGAGTTCCCTTGGGTAACGAACCCTGACCCCATAGCGCTCCCTTCCCTCAACTGTTTGGGTCAATACCATACCGCCAACAGCCACTTCTAGCACCTGTTGCACATCTTCAATTTGGATACCATATCTGACCAGTGCCTCCCTGTCAATATCGATTAACAAGTACGGTTTCCCAACAATTCTATCGGCAAACACAGCTTCATCTTTAACCCCTTCAGCCTCTTTCAGAATATTTTCCAGTTGGATACCAAAGGTTTCTATTTGCCTTAAATCCTGACCTTTGACCTTGATGCCCATCGGTGCTCGCATTCCTGTTTGGAGCATTACCAAACGGGTTTCTATAGGCTGTAATTTGGGTGCGGAAGTAACTCCCGGTAAACGTGTTACACGGATAATTTCATTCCAAATGTCATCTGGCGACTGTATTTCTGGTCGCCAATTACGGTAATATTCCCCATCCGGATCGGGAACCAAATTATTAAACCCGATTTCTGAGAAATCTTCGATATCTGTTTCCTTGTATTCGCCCGCGTTTTCATCAAGTACCGTATTCGGGTTTAAAACGAAATTTCCATCTTTTAACAGGAATAGTCCATCATCATTTACCTTAAAGCGTTGCTGCTTGCCGGATTCGTTCAGCAGGTATTCAGGTTTGTACTGAATCATATTTTCGTACATGGATAAGGGCGCGGGATCTAGTGCGGATTCTGTTCGCCCTGCCTTACCAACTACCGTTTCGATTTCAGGGATGCTGGCTACGGCCATATCCAATTGCTGCACTACCCTTTTATTTTCTTCTACTCCGGCATGCGGAAGGGATGTAGGCATCAACAAAAATGAACCTTCGTTTAAGGAAGGCATAAACTCCTTGCCCGTGTTTTGCATGATAATCACTCCAAAGATGACAATCACAGTTGGAATGGACAGGAACAGCAATTTGTTGCGCAGGGCCCAGCGCAATATGCTGCTATAGTATTTACGAAAGCCTATGAATACGGCCAAAAGTCCAAAACAGACAAAGGCTACAAATATTAAATTCCAAAAAATATTCTTGTCCAGACCTAATGGCCTCCAATATTCTGCCAGAAGAAAAATGATGACCAAAACCGAGATAGCGACGTTGATCAGATTTGCGCGTTTTTCGGTTAATGAGAACCCATTGAACAAACGTGTTGCCAGATCTGGATGCTTTAACAGCCCTACTATTCCAAATGCAATTAATGCCAATCCCGGCCAGTAGCCAAAGAAAACGGCCAGAATCCCCAGTAGTGCAATAATTCCGTTGATGACATGACCCAGGGTGTTTTTAATACTTTTCTTTCTAAAGAGAAATGCGGCAAAAGGAGGTATAAGGAACAAAGCGACTATTATGGATGCCGTCAAGGCAAAGGTTTTCGTAAAAGCCAACGGCCTGAACAGTTTTCCTTCGGCCCCTATCATCGTAAATACCGGTATAAAACTGATAATAGTGGTCATAACTGCCGTCACTATAGCACCGGAAACTTCAGCTGTAGCATTATAGACAACCGTGTTTATGGGCAACTTTTCTCCATCCTCGTCCAGATGGCGTATGATATTCTCGGAGAGGATAACACCCACGTCCACCATGGTGCCAATTGCAATTGCGATCCCGGAAAGTGCCACTATATTAGCATCCACACCAAAGAATTTCATAGCCACAAAAACCATCAAAACCGCCACCGGCAATAATCCCGATATAAGAATAGAAGCCCGTAAATTGAATACCATGATAATGATGACCAATATGGTAATCAGTATTTCCAGGGTTAACGCTTCATTGAGTGTTCCCAGAGTTTCCTGTATCAGTTCCGTACGGTCATAAAAAGGTACAATGGTCAATTGAGATGTCCTGCCGTCTGCCAATTCTTTGGATGGTAAACCAGAACTCAATTCCTTTATTTTTTCCTTCACATTATTGATAACCTCTAACGGGTTTGCCCCATATCTGGCCACGACGACACCACCAACAACTTCCGCGCCTTCCTTATCGAGAATCCCGCGTCGTACGGCCGGGCCTAGCGAAACGTTGGCAATATCCTTTATGCGAATGGACGTGTAATCCTCTGCAGTGATTACTGCATTTTTAATATCCTCCAAAGATTCCACATAGCCAAGACCTCTGACCAGGTATTCAGCCTTATTGATTTCCAGGGTCTGTGCACCAATATCACGATTGCTCTTTTTTACCGCATTGACTACATCATGAAGACCAATAGCATACTGCTTCATCAATTCGGGATTAACATCAATCTGGTATTCCTGCACATAACCACCGATAGAAGCTACTTCGGAGACACCGCTCGCGGCTGAAAGGGCGAATTTTACATAGTAGTCCTGAACACTTCGCAATTCCTGCAAATCCCAGCCGCCTGTAACATTTCCTTTTTCATCCCTGCCTTCCAGTGTATACCAGAATATTTGTCCCAGTCCTGTTGCATCAGGACCCAGGGCAGGGCTTACCCCCTCGGGCAATAAATTACTGGGTAGTGAATTCAGTTTTTCAAGAATCCGGCTGCGGCTCCAATAGAATTCCACATCCTCTTCAAAAATGATGTAGATGCTGGAAAACCCGAACATAGAAGAACTGCGTATGGTTCTGACTCCGGGTATGCCCAATAAAGAAGTGGTCAATGGATAGGAGATCTGGTCTTCAATATCCTGGGGAGAACGACCGGGCCATTTGGTAAAAACAATTTGTTGGTTCTCACCTATATCCGGAATAGCATCCACCGCCACCGGATTACTGGGTAAAAATCCAATGTCCCAGTTAAAAGGAGCGTTCACGATGCCCCATCCTACAAAAAGGACAAGCATCAAAACAGCAATCAGTTTATTATTTATGAGGTATTTAATGCTCTTGTTTAGCATATGAATTGATTATTAAACAGTTGGAAATTAAAGTTGACCGAAAAATACAATCAACACTTTAAGCCCATGATTCAGTAAAAACTGACGGGCCTAAATTTCAATGCTTAAAATCAAATGAGAAAAGTCTGATCGAGAATCTGTACGTCCCTGATCAGAGGAGGCGGGGAATATTCTTTAAAAAGAATAATATTGTTATGAATCCCTTCAAATAAGTTAACATAGGTGTAAAAGAATGTCGAAACAAAGGTCTGCTGCTCGAAAGTTAATTGATCAAAAGAAATTTTCAGATCATCCTGACCTACCTGAACTATTTCCAGATCGGTGCAGCAATCCATTTCCATTTTCATCAAGGAATCCTCTCCTGTAGCATTGGAGTGGCTGGCTTTCATAGTGCAGTTTTCTGCATTTTTAAAAAATCCGAAATCCACCAGGTGGTCCCCACAATAATGCATATCTACCGTAAAAGACATGGTAGAGAACAACACCAAAAGTGCCATAGTAATAGATACTATTTGACGTAAAGTTTCTTTCATCTGTACTACAAAACTACGAAATTTTATCTTTTATTGTATTGGTTAACAAAAGTTTAAAGCAGTCCCGATTAAATTTGGCAACTTATTGGTATAAGTTGTTTTTGCATGCATCTGACAAAAATCAGCTATTTGAATATAATAAGTCATTGCCGCCTATATTTTCAATTGATACTTTGAATATATGGAACTACTTATCTATCTGGTCCGCAGGAATAACTAGTTTTGTTCAAAACAGTTAATTTTAAATTCCCATTTTCAATACTTTTACAAAAAAATTACCATGCTGACTGAATTACGCTCAAATATAGAATCTATAGTCAACGACAATAAGGTTGGGGTAGACCAACGGCTTCAGCAAATATGTGATCTGTTGCGAGATAAAATTCCATATTATGACTGGGTAGGTTTTTACTTTAGAAATGGAAATAAAGAAGAGCTAAAGCTTGGACCGTATGCCGGTGAACCTACAGACCATACTATAATTCCTTTTGGAAAAGGAATTTGTGGTCAGGTAGCCCTCAGCAATGAAAATTTTGTGGTGCCGGATGTAAGAGCTCAGGATAATTATATTGCCTGCAGCATCAATGTTAAAGCAGAAATTGTTGTTCCCTTATTTTTAAATGGGGAAAATATCGGCCAAATTGATATTGATTCCAATACCCCGGACCCTTTTAACAAGGATGATGAGGAATTTTTAGAATTCGTTAATGAACAGGTAGCTAAAATTCTTTAAAACTTTAACTCTTTTGTTAATAACCCAATCCCTTTTGTAGCTTCAAAAAAATTACATTTGTGTCCTTTAAGACTTCTATTTAAGCACCAAAAAATGAGCACTACAAAAAAAATAAATTCCGCGCTGATTTCAGTATTCCATAAAGACGGCCTTGAACCTATTGTCCGTAAATTTAACGAGCTCGGCATTTTAATTTACTCCACAGGCGGTACAGAAAAATTTATACGAGAATTGGGAATTGATGTAATTCCTGTCGAAGACGTAACCAGTTATCCCTCTATTTTGGGCGGAAGGGTAAAAACACTTCATCCAAAGGTGTTTGGAGGCATTTTAAACAGGCAGGATAACGAAAGTGATGTGGCCCAATTAGAAGAGTTTAATATCCCTCAATTGGATGTTATTATTGTGGACCTTTATCCTTTTGAAAAAACAGTCGCCAGTGGTGCATCTGAACAGGAAATTATTGAAAAGATTGATATTGGGGGAATCTCGCTGATACGGGCTGCGGCAAAAAATTACAAAGATGTACTATGTGTTTCTTCTGTGGAAGATTATCAGGAATTCCTTGAACTTATGAATACTAATGGAGGTGAGACCACCCTGGAAGACAGAAGGAAATTTGCTACCAAAGCATTTAATGTATCTTCCCATTACGACACGGCTATCTTCAACTACTTTAACAAAGATCACCATGAAGGTGCCTTAAAGATTAGTGAAACCAGGGCAAAGGTTTTGCGATATGGTGAAAACCCGCATCAAAAAGGGTTCTTTTTTGGAGATTTTGAAGCCATGTTTACCAAACTGCATGGCAAAGAATTGTCTTATAATAATTTATTGGACGTTGACGCTGCCATAAATTTGATGAATGAATTTAAAAATGATGATCCAACATTTGCCATTTTAAAACACAATAATGCCTGCGGATTAGCTACCCGGAGCACTATACACAAGGCATACGTCGATGCTTTGGCGGGAGATCCTGTATCTGCTTTCGGAGGAATATTGATAAGTAACGTTAAGATTGACAAACCAACAGCGGAAGAAATTCATAATCTATTCTGCGAGGTAGTCATTGCCCCTGGTTATGATGAAGATGCGCTAAATGTCTTAAAAGGAAAGAAGAACAGAATTGTGTTAATTCAAAAAGAAACTCCTCTTCCTGAAATGTTGGTAAGAACCTGTCTGAATGGTTTTCTTCTACAGGACAAAGATTTTAAAACGGATAAACTTCAGGATTTAGACTATGTGACCACTAAGAAGCCGGACCCCCGGGAATTGGATGACCTCATCTTTGCATCTAAATTATGTAAGCATACAAAATCCAACACAATTGTTCTGGCAAAAAACAAACAATTATGTGCCAGCGGTACAGGGCAAACTTCAAGGGTTGATGCCTTAAACCAGGCCATTCACAAGGCAAAATCTTTTAATTTTGATTTGGAAGGTGCAGTAATGGCCAGTGATGCGTTTTTTCCTTTTCCGGATTGTGTTGAGATTTCAAATAATAATGGTATTAAAAGCGTTATTCAACCAGGAGGATCAATTAAGGATCAATTGAGCATCGATTTTTGTAACGAAAATGAAATGTCAATGGTAATGACCGGCACTCGTCATTTTAAGCATTAATTTTACTACTTTTGTCGATGAAATATACCTTTTAACCGAAACCTAATTAACGCGAATGGGATTTTTTGATTTCTTAACTGAAGAAATAGCTATCGACCTGGGTACTGCGAATACGCTTATTATCCATGGAGACAAGGTGGTTGTGGACAGTCCGTCTATTGTTGCAAGAGACAGGATTACCGGTAAAATAATTGCTGTAGGAAAAGAGGCGAGTATGATGCAGGGGAAAACCCATGAAAATATTAAAACAATCCGACCGCTCAAAGATGGGGTGATCGCCGATTTTGATGCTTCTGAAAAAATGATCAATATGTTCATTAAGAACATCCCTGCTCTTAAGAAAAAATGGTTTCCACCGGCATTGCGGATGGTGATTTGCATTCCTTCCGGGATTACAGAAGTAGAAATGCGGGCTGTAAAGGAATCTGCTGAGCGTGTAAATGGCAAAGAAGTATATCTTATTCATGAACCCATGGCGGCCGCAATTGGTATTGGCCTGGATATTATGCAACCCAAGGGAAATATGATTGTGGATATTGGGGGTGGAACTACCGAAATAGCGGTAATTGCTTTAGGAGGAATTGTTTGTGACAAATCGGTTAAAATAGCTGGTGATGTATTTACCAATGACATTATCTACTATATGCGTACCCAACATAACCTTTATGTAGGTGAAAGTACCGCAGAGAATATAAAAATAACCATAGGCTCGGCTACCGAAGACCTTCAATCCCCACCGGATGAGATGTCTGTACAGGGGAGGGATTTGCTTACCGGGAAACCCAAGCAGGTTTCTATTTCATTCAGAGAGATTGCCAAAGCATTGGACAAATCCATTTTACGGGTGGAAGATGCTGTGATGGAAACTTTATCTCAAACCCCACCGGAATTGGCGGCAGATATTTACAATACCGGAATTTACCTTGCCGGTGGTGGATCTATGCTGCGCGGATTGGATAGAAGGCTATCTCAAAAGACCGACCTGCCTGTTTATATTGCAGAAGACCCTTTAAGAGCTGTAGTGAGAGGAACCGGTATAGCACTTAAAAACCTGGAACGCTATAAAAGTATTCTTATTAAATAACCTGAGTTCTGTGAGGATTTAAGTAAATACTTGGCATCTCATTTAAACACTTAACTTAACAAGTGAATGCAGCAGATAATCAATTTTATCATTAGGTATAAAACCACGCTGCTTTACTTATTATTGCTGTTAATTTCCCTGGCATTTACCATCGACTCCCATTCTTATCATCGGTCAAAATACTTTAATTCAGCAAACTGGGTATCCGGTTCTATTTACAATACCGCTGATGGTATTACCCAGTACTTCGACCTGGATGAGGAAAACAGGAAACTGGTCGAAGAAAACAAACAATTACGAAATTTACTTTTGAACCAGGGTATTGAAGATAGTAATCAATTAGATACCACTACATTTGATTTTACGGTTACTTCAGCCAGAATCATTAAGAACAGTTATGCAAGCCCGAATAATTATATCACCATAAATAAAGGTACAAACCATGGTATAAAACAGGATATGGGTGTAATTACCGCCAATGGAATTCTTGGTATTATAGAACATACCACAAAAAATTATGCTTCGGTTCAAAGTATCCTAAACATCAAATCAAACATAAATGCCAAAATTAAGAATACCAATTATTTTGGTTCTTTGGTCTGGGACGGGCAACATTATAATCAGGTAGAGCTGGAAGATATCCCCCGATTGGTGCCTCTTTTAGTTGGTGATACCATTGTAACAGGAGCCATGTCGAGCATTTTTCCGGAGAATATTCCAATCGGGACCATTAAAAAGTTTGATCTGAATGTATCAAAGA
>JAHEBI010000378.1 GCA_024642325.1 Eudoraea sp.
AATTTCCGGCCCGGCATGAGTATAGGCCCCCGCATGTGTTTCCCTTGCGATAGAAGACCCAACTACATTGCAAACGCCAAATACAAACGCTCCTTTTTCTTTGGCCAGCTTAATGGCTGCTAATGTGTCCGCAGTTTCCCCTGATTGAGAAATGGCAATCACAACATCTTTATCTGTAATTACAGGATTTCTATACCTAAATTCAGATGCGTATTCTACCTCTACGGGTATTCGTGCAAGATCTTCAAATATATATTCTGCTACCAAACCGGCATGCCATGAAGTCCCACATGCTACAATGATTATTCTGTTAGCATTAAGAAATTTATCAAGATTATCGTCAATTCCGGCCATTTTTATTATCCCCTGCTCCACTAATAATCTTCCTCTATAAGTATCTTTTATGGCACTTGGTTGTTCATAAATTTCCTTCAACATGAAATGATCATACATCCCCTTTTCAATTTCTTCCAGACTCATTTGAAGCTCTTGTACTAAGGGATAAGTTATAGCATCATTCTTTATTTTTCGAAGTTTAATTTCTTTACCAAGACGTACAACGGCCATTTCCTGATCCTCCAGATAAATGGCATTATTAGTAAATTCAATAAAAGGGGAAGCATCTGAGGCTATAAAAAACTCATTTTCTCCAATACCAATTGCAAGGGGACTACCTAATTTGGCAACCACAATTTCATTTGGTTTTTCAATATCAAATACAGCAATCGCATAGGCGCCAACAACCTGGTTGAGCGCAATCTGAACCGCTTTTCCCAATAAAACATTTTCCTTTTTCTTTACTTCTTCAATAAGATTTACCAAAACCTCTGTATCCGTATCAGATTCAAAGGTATAACCCCTTTTAATCAATTCTTTTTTTAAGGTTTCATAATTTTCAATAATTCCATTATGAATGATAACAATATTTCCGGAATTGGAATAATGCGGATGTGAATTTACGTCATTAGGGACCCCATGAGTTGCCCATCTGGTGTGTCCTATACCCAATGTCCCATTTAAGGGAATATTATTTTCTGATCTTTCTTTCAGATCTATAACTTTGCCCTTGGTTTTGGAGAGGTTAATCTTGTTACCATCATATAATGCAATTCCAGCGCTGTCATAGCCTCTGTATTCCAGTCGCTGCAAACCCTTCATAATTATGGGATATGCTTCTCTATATCCAATGTATCCTACAATTCCACACATATGACTCAATTTAAAAGTTTGAAGAAGAACAAATTTACAAGAAGATTATAAAACTTAACTGCAAATTTGGTTATATAACACCAAAAACGCTACCAATGGTATTGTATTATGTATCAGGGCTAATTTGTTTCCGTATAGAAGATCTCCAGCTTTAGCTGCATATCTTCTTCTGCCATAGTAACATTACTGCCATAAAGAACAGTTCCCAGAGGCGTGATAGTAGCGCCAACCGGCAGATCTGTTTCTTTCATATCAAGCACGGCATTTTTGGAGGCAGAAATTGCCAAATCGGCCGATACAGACAGGCCTAATGTGGCATTCGTAGAATCTCTAATTATAATATCATTTATATAATTAGTTATTTTCAATTTATATCTGACCCCCTTGTTGTTATCCTTTTCCAATGAGCCGTCATAATTAATCTTTATTCTGTTTCCTATGGCAGGATCGCTTATCACAGATAGATCATATATTGGCCTGCTTGTCTCTGTATTAAAGAGGTATAATGTAGGTGGTTCATTAATTATACCCGCCATATCCAATGCTTCTCTGTCTACATAAAAGATAAGGTTAGCTTCATTAATAATCCACTTTTTTGTCTTGATCTGGTTAATAATATCTTCTCCGTTATTTTCCTCAAATAGTCCTATTTCTGCATATGAGCCGGAACCCCCTTTGAGATATAGCCTTTCTGCATTTTGATTTGTATCTATATCATCTGTAATCTCCGGTGGAAATGGCGCATTTATTAAAGTGTTAACCGAATTGCCATTAATTGTCCCAAATGATAAATCTCTGCTGATTAATGTCAGTTGATATTCCGCTTCTTCCTTGATTATTTCATCGTCCTGCTGCTTATCGTATTCATATGTTATAGTAATCGTGGCATCAGTAATGTCAAGTATTAGCAGCATATCATCGGTGGCAGAAGAAACAGATAAATGCAACCCTCTTAAGAAATCACTGAAATTAGCCTGACTTAATAATTCCGACTGTCCTTCCTTATCCAAAATATTTTGCTGAAAAAAATCAGGATCCAATGCAACCTGAATTCCCGGTTGGATGCGCTCCGGTTCGTCCAAAGATTCATCCGCTTCCGTGTCCGGATCGTCTTCCGGAAATATTAATGTTTCCTCATCCGATATAAGTATCTGGCCATCAAATAGTACATCAGAAACAAAATCAGGGGAAAATTCCTGAGTTGAATAGTATTCCTGTGATTCCAAAAACCCTGTATCCGGGTCCAATTCTCTCAAAAAGTAAGTAGATCGTTCTACTTTGAAATTGAAAGGAGCCTCCCGGTTACCATAAATACTGTCAAGGTCTACTTTCCTGGGATACCTGTTAACAGCAATCTCTGTATCATCACCGTCCTTTATACCATCGCCGTCAGTATCATCATTAAGCGGATTGGTTCCAAGTGTTCTTTCTTCGTTATCTGTTAGGCCATCGCCATCACTGTCGCTATTGGGATCGTCCGGATCTGCATCAAAACTGTCTGGGACACCATCTAAATCCCTGTCGCCATTTGGGTTTTGCAAATAAGGGATATAAAGAATTACTTCTTTAACAGTTTCATTCTCTTCAATTGCACTATCGCTGGGGTCTGTTACCGAATTATCCTCTTTTTGCTGTGAAAAGAGTCCAAAAGTCGGATTTCCGGTTCCTCCCTGCAATCTGAGTTGTGAAGTTATGCTGGCCTCTGTATTCCCATATAACGGATCATTGTATATTCCTAATTGGTACAATGGAAGTTTGTTCGTTTCAACAGCATTAATTTTTCTATTAAATGCAAAAACGTCATATACTGCCCTACTTGTTTTAAAAGGATCACTTCCAATAACCCCATCTCCGATTGTAGTTAGGTCTTCATCACATGAAGCCAGGCTAAACAGAAGTACCAAAACTGCAATTGCAGAGAATACCAATTTTAAAAAAATCTTCATGAGGCTTATTTTAAAACTTCAGTGTTGTAAAAATTCGCATACGCTTCTTCAAATTCCTGTAAAGGAACGTATGGCAACAGAGGTTTTTGGAGGTTGGTAATGTAATCACTTAAATCTTCTGAA
>JAHEBI010000379.1 GCA_024642325.1 Eudoraea sp.
ACCCTATTGCTGTAAGCAAATCATTAACCATTTTTGGGATTACGGCTGTTTCCGGAAATGCATTTGGATGGATTATGTGGATATCACAGACTATGATGGTCGTGCTATTTGGTGCAATATCTTTCCTGCTCTTACCGTTATTGAACAGGAATAAATAGCATTAAGCTGTTTACAAATATTTTAGCATGGTACGTAATTTTATTCTAGGTTTCACAATACTGTTCTGTACAGGTTTAGGAGCACAAGTCACAGAGGAAATTTTTGAGTCATTTAAACTGCAGGAAAGAAGGGATGTAAAATATTATATCCCTGAAAATTATAGTCCTGAGAAAAAATATCCCTTGGTGGTAGTTTTGGATGGGGAATACCTTTTTGATCAGGTAGTTGCGAATTCCAAATTTTACAGCACTTTTCAGGGGACTCCGGAAACCATAATTGTTGGTGTCTTTCAGAATAAAAATGATTTGCGATGGGAAGATTGTGCCTTTGAAGAGGGCTCCGGACTCCCTGCAGAAAAAGGGAAATTATTTTTTGAATTTCTTGGCATGGAACTTATCCCATACCTCAAGACAACTTATAATACAGCTCCTTTCACCATGTTTGTTGGCTACGATATTACAGCAAACTTTGGAAATTATTATTTATTTAAAGAAAAATCCCTCTTTAATGCTTTTATAAGTATCTCTCCTTTTCTGGCTCCGGAAATGGCAAGCAGAGTAGCCGGAAGATTAAATGAAATAGATCAACAAATCTTCTATCATTTAATTGCTGGCGGAGAACGGAATGATAACAGAAACGAGATTTTACAAATGGATAAGGCTTTAAAAAGCATTGAAAAAGTAAATTTCAATTATCATTTTGACGAATATCCAACGGCCAATGATGTATCAGTAGCTACTTATGGAATTGGAAAAGCCTGGGGAAGCATGTTTGAAATGTTTAATCCTATTAGTCCAAAGGAATACAGGGAAAATATTCTTACATCAGAAGAACCGGCCTATAAATATTTGGAAGATAAATACAGTTCAATTGAAGAGTTGTTCGGTTTTAGTAAAAAAGTGGAATTAAATGATATTATGGCAATATATGCCGCATGCAGAAAGAAAGATGATACTGAATCCTTAAAACTTCTGGCAGAACTCTGTAAAAAAGAATTCCCTAACACTATGCTAGGATTCTATTTTGAAGGAGAATACTATGAGGAACTAGGAGAAGGTAAAAAAGCGCTCAGAACTTTTGAGAAAGCCTTTGCGATGGAAGAGATTGATTTTCTGACAAAGGAAATGGCTTTGGAAAAAATGGATGCACTAAAAGCGGACTTTGGTTTTTAATCCCTTACGATTGTAAATTATTTTACTCCAAAGTTTCCTGATATTTAAAGTATCAACATTCTTTTGATATTTATAACAACCACAATATCTTTAGCCAAAACCAGCTTAGGTTCAAATGGCTAAAACAAAAACAGCATTTTTTTGTCAGAATTGTGGTACCCAATATGCCAAATGGGTGGGACAATGTTCCGCCTGTAAGGAATGGAATACGATAGTAGAAGAAATAATCCATAAAGAAAATAATATTCCATGGAAAGACAATGGCACTCAGGAAGTGACCGCAAAGCCCGTGCTGGTTGGGCAGATCAATGCGTCCAGGGAATTTAGGCTGGATATTTGCGACAAAGAATTTAACAGGGTTTTAGGAGGAGGATTAGTCCCCGGTTCTCTCGTTCTGCTCGGTGGCGAACCGGGTATCGGCAAAAGTACTTTGCTGCTGCAGATTGCCTTAAGACTCAATTTAAGAACCCTTTACGTTTCGGGAGAAGAAAGCCTGAAACAGATAAAAATGAGGGCAGAGAGGATTCATCCTAATAATCAGACTTGCTACATCCTTACTGAAACCAAAACCCAAAATATATTTAAACAGATAAACGACATTGCTCCTGATATTGTTATTATCGATTCAATTCAGACACTGCACTCCGATTATATAGAATCTTCCGCAGGCAGCATTTCTCAGATTCGCGAATGTGCTGCAGAATTAATAAGGTTTGCCAAAGAAACCAATACCCCGGTTATCTTAATCGGACATATTACCAAGGACGGAAATATTGCAGGGCCCAAGATTTTGGAGCATATGGTAGATACTGTTTTGCAATTTGAGGGCGATCGCAATTATGTTTACAGAATTTTACGGGCACTTAAGAATCGATTCGGATCAACTGCAGAGTTAGGAATCTATGAAATGCAGGGAGATGGCCTCAGAGAGGTAAATAACCCATCGGAAGTATTACTTTCAAAAAGTGATTCAGGACTTAGTGGAACGGCTATTGCTTCCACAGTAGAGGGCATGCGCCCCCTTATGATAGAAATTCAGGCTCTTGTAAGTTCTGCCGTTTATGGTACCCCACAACGTTCTACGACCGGTTATAATGCCAAACGTTTAAATATGTTACTGGCCGTTTTGGAAAAAAGAGCCGGCTTTAAACTTGGGGCTAAAGATGTGTTTTTAAATATTACAGGTGGAATAACAGTCGATGATCCGGCAATTGATCTTGCCGTAATCGCAGCCATTTTGTCCAGCAATGCAGATATTCCAATAGAGAAAAATGTATGTTTTGCAGCAGAAATAGGACTTGCCGGCGAAATAAGACCTGTACAAAGAGTGGAGCAGCGAATTCTCGAAGCCGATAAACTTGGGTTTTCAACAATTTTTGTTTCAAAGAATAATAAAATTGCACTGAAACAGCCAAAGATAAATGTTGAATTGGTTTCCAAAATTGAGGATGTGGTTTCCAAACTATTCCTCTGAAAGACCTATTCAAATAATCTCAATTGTTTTAAAGGTCGGAACAATTTATTAATGAGAACAAGTTTCTTTTTAGAGATAATTACGGAGCCGGATTGGGTATATTGTTATGGATGGCTTCAATCCCTTCCAACAACTCAGAAGAAAGATCAATTTCTATACTCGATATGTTCTCCTTTAGTTGTTTCATAGACGTAGCACCAATAATAGTACTGGTTACAAATGGCCTCGAATTTACAAAGGCCAGCGCCATTTTAGCAAGTGAAACATCGTGCTCCCGGGCAAGATCATAGTATTTCTGGGTAGCAATGACGGCAGTATCGCCAACATATCGGCTATAGGCGGGAAATAAGGTGATTCGGGCATTTGCAGGCTTCATGCCACCCAAATACTTTCCACTTAGCACTCCAAAACCTAATGGTGAATAAGCCAGCAGGCCTATATTTTCCCGTATCGAAATTTCTGAAAGCC
>JAHEBI010000029.1 GCA_024642325.1 Eudoraea sp.
TTTGGTACTTCGGCAACCATCGATACGAACAACACGGTAACCACCCTGGTAGACAATAGCGATGGCAGCTTTACCTATACCTCGGAGGATGGTACGGTGACCACCTTTACAGAGACCCTGACCAATGTGGTTGACAACAATGATGGTTTTGTGACCTATACCAATGAGGACGGGACCGTACAGACAGTAGCCAAGGCGGACCTTACGGACAATGCTGACGGGACCTATACCTTTACCAATAATGACGGCTCGGATGTTACCATAGATACCAACGGAATGGTGATCAGCAATGTAATTGCGGGTAACCTGATCGCTACGGTAACGGATGCATCGGGATCGAGTACCGATATCGATGAGAGCATTACCAGCCTTACAGACAATGCGGACGGTACCTTTACCTATACCTCAGAGGATGGCACAGCCACGACCTTTGATGCAAAGATCGCCACGGTGGTAGACAATGCCGATGGCACCTATACCCTTACAGATGATTTTGGTACTTCGGCAACCATCGATACGAACAACACGGTAACCACCCTGGTAGACAATAGCGATGGCAGCTTTACCTATACCTCGGAGGATGGTACGGTGACCACCTTTACAGAGACCCTGAGTACAATGAACGATAATGGCGATAGTACCTTTACCTATACCGATGAAGATGGTACTACAACCACTTTTACAGGAACCGATGATCAAACTGCATCTGAAGTAAATTCTGACACACCTGTTGATGTGGATGGTGATGGAAACACAGAAGCAACAGTAGAAGATGTAATACAGGATATAGCACCTATTACGGCCAAAGCAGCGAGAATATTTTATCCGCCATCAATAGCGGTAGATGCTTCTACAAATGGAACATTCAATGTTGATTTATATGCACAGTATTTTGCTCAATTTAACACTCCAACAGTAGCAAGTTCCGGTGCACCTGCAGCAGTTCCAACCTATGCTGCAACAGATTTATATTATTATGTAACCTATGCGGATCCAACTGTATTTAATACGATTACCATGACTATCAATGCCAGTGGTGTATTATCATATGAAATTATTGGGCAGCCTGCAGATTACAATGCTTTAATCAACGTTGTGTTTGTTGTTAAATAAAAAGACATAAAAGCCACTGATAAGTTTGAAGACTAACAAAAGATATCATCTACTAGTCCTCAGTATTGTTATAACATTACTGGGGATTAGTGCATCCAATGCCCAGTTTTTGCTTCAGGCACCTAACAGTGGTGATGAAAGCAATTTCAGATGGTACGAGGCTTCAGACACCTCAACAGTTTTGAGTACGGATTTCTTTTATGAGACCAGTACCCCAGGTGTTTATTTTGCAACTTATGACGGAACGCTATGTGGTTCTAATGCGACAGGATATTTTATTTTAACAGATTGCACTGCTCCTGATAACCAGGTTACTCTGGATATTACTGCAAATGTTAACGGCAGTGCAACAGTCAGCTGGACCCCTGCTGTTTCTGGTAATCAATTACAACCCGTGGTGACTTCAACAACTTCGGTTGTTCGTTATGTAGCCACAATAAATAAAGCAGGTAATTCAATTGATCTGCCTGGTTTTACCGTGGTATGTCTGCAACAGGCAGCCACATTGGTTGATGACCTTATTGCACTTGATGAAGATACTTCTGTAGTGGTGCCAATTTACGACAACGACAGCGATCTCCCTACAATAGGTACATTAACTACGACCAATCCTGCTAATGGTTCTGTTGGTATAAATAACAACGGGACCCCGAATGATCCAACAGATGATATTGTCACCTATACACCAAATCCAAACTATAACGGGCCCGATTCATTTGATTATACGGTCTGCAATACCACGGGAGATTGTAGTACAGCCACAGTAACAGTAGATGTGCTGCCTATAGTAGATGCATTGCCTGATTCCATAGCTACAATAGAAGATATAGCGGTTGATATAGACATTTTAGGCAATGATAATGATATTCCTACCGTAGGTACACTAACCAATACAAATCCGACTGACGGAACAGCCGTAATCAATGATAATGGTACCCCGGGAGACCCTTCGGATGATAATATCGCATATACTCCTAATGCTGGTTTTATTGGGACGGATTCCTTTACCTATACCCTTTGCGATAATATATCCAATTGCAGCACTGCAACAGTTACCATTCTGGTAAATCCAATTGGAGTGGATCTGGACGCAGATAATGATGGTATAGTGGACAGTTTTGAAGATTTAAATTTAGACGGTGATAATGATCCCGCTACAGATCCAACTGACACAGATGGTGATGGGATAGCAGATTATCTGGACATAGATAGTGATGATGATGGTATTCCAGACAATGTAGAAGCGCAAACAACTGCAGACTATACAGCACCTAGTGGGATAGATGCCAATAACAATGGTCTAGATGATGTATATGAGAATGGTGGTGGATTAGGAATTTTGCCCGTTGATACCGATGGTGATGGTCTGCCGGATTATGTTGATACCGATAGTGATAATGACAATGTTCCGGATAACATTGAGGGACATGATATGGATAATAATGGCATTCCAGATGTAGTCTTTATTGGATCTGATAAGGATAATGATGGCCTTGATGATGGCTATGAGGGTTATACCGCCATTGATGATGATGTAAATGATGAAATTGATGATCCTTTTGATATGTTGCCAAACACAGACGGTGATTCTGAATCTGATTACAGGGATATGGATGATGATGATGATCTTATAGCTACTGCCGCGGAAGATACTAATGGAGATGGAAATTTTGCTAATGATGATATAGATGCGGATGGCATACCAGATTATTTAGAACCTAATGCCAGTGAAGAGGATATTGAGGTATTTAATGTGGTAACCCCCAATGGAGATGGTATTCATGATGTTCTAACCATAAACGGACTTGAAAATTTCCCAACTAATACCATACGCATTTATAACCGATGGGGTGTACAGGTATATGCCACAAGCGCTTACAATACCCAGGGTAATGTTTTTGACGGCACATCGCAAGGCCGGGCAACTGTAGATGTGGACAACAAATTACCGGTAGGTACATATTTCTACATACTGGATTATGAAAATGAAAATGGTATACAGAAAACACTATCCGGATATATATACATTAATAGATAAACCAATGCTAAAAGTGTTACAAAAAAATCATTTGCAGAGAAGCCTGGCAACCATGTCTTGTCTTCTGGTTGTTCTATTTTCAGGACTCCTCAACGCACAACAGGATGCCCAGTACACGCAATATATGTATAACACGATGAGTGTTAATCCGGCTTATGCAGGTTCAAGGGGTCATATGAGTATAGCAGGATTATATCGTTCTCAATGGGTTGGGTTGGACGGAGCGCCTAAAACTCAGACTTTTAATATGCATTCTCCTTTGGGTTACAGGGGTGTTGGTCTTGGATTTTCAGTTGTAAATGACCAAATAGGACCTACTTCAGAAACCTATTTTGACCTGGACTTTTCGTATACCATACAGCTGGCTGCGGAATCGCGCTTAAGTTTTGGATTAAAAGCAAGTGCACATTTATTGGATGTAAGGTTTTCTGAGTTAAATCAGGATGTATCCAACCCTGGCGGGCCGGATCCAACATTGCAACAGGATATTAGAAACAAGTTTTCACCCAATATAGGAGGAGGTGTCTATTATCATACTGAAAGGTTCTATGCCGGATTATCGGTTCCAAGAATTTTAGAAACCTCCCATTTTGACGAATCATCACTTACAACAGCGAATGAACAAATGAATTTTTATCTAATCACGGGTTATGTTTTGGATCTTAATGCATTTTGGAAATTTAAACCTGCCCTTTTAGTTAAAGCAGCGCAAGGTGCACCTCTGCAATTGGATTTGTCTACAAATTTTATGTACAATGATAAATTCATTATGGGACTTGCTTACAGGTGGGATGCTGCGTTTAGTGCCTTGGTGGGTTTTCAGATATCACCTTCATTTCTAATAGGCCTGGCCTATGACCGGGAAATTACAGAATTGGGACAAGCAGTTTTTAATGATGGTTCCTTCGAAATAATCCTTAGATATGACTTTATCAAGGTCAAAGGAAACGTAAAGTCTCCTCGTTTCTTTTAAGGGTTTACAGTTTGTAGTTCTCCCATTGTTTCAACATTTTTTGATGCTCTTACCGCAAAATATTGCGTAAAGGTGCTACTTTTACAGGATGGTAAATAAAAAAGAGGAAAACGTTGTTCTCGTAAACCACTTAGACGAGGAGATTGGCGTAATGCCAAAAATGGAAGCTCATGAAAAGGCCGTACTCCATAGAGCCTTTTCGGTGTTTATTATGAATAAACATGGTGAGACCATGTTACAGCAAAGAGCTCAGCATAAATATCATTCTCCTTTATTATGGACAAATACCTGTTGCAGTCATCAGCGTCAGGGGGAGACCAGTTTGGAAGCAGGTAAAAGGAGACTCCAGGAGGAAATGGGTTTTAAAACAGATTTAAAGGAACTTTTTTGGTTTATTTATAAAGCACCCTTTGATAACGGTTTAACAGAACATGAACTGGACCATGTAATGATAGGGTATTATGAGGATCCACCTAAAATTAATAAAGATGAAGTTGCGGATTGGAAATGGATGAGACCTGAAAATATAAAAAAAGATATTTCTGATAATCCGGAAACATACACAGTCTGGTTCAAAATAATTTTTGAAAAATTTTACGATCACCTTGTTCAAAACCAACAGGCCATATGAAAGTAAAAGTCAGCAGAAAGGCACATTTTAATGCAGCCCACCGCTTATACCGGAAAGAATGGGACGATACTAAGAATTATGCAATTTTTGGCAAATGTAACAATCCAAATTATCACGGACATAATTATGAATTAATTGTTAGCGTCACCGGAGAAATAGATCAGGAGACCGGTTTTGTAGTGGATATGAAAATTCTGAAAGATTTAATTAGGTCGAAGATAGAAGATGCCCTGGATCACAAGAATTTGAATGTTGAAGTTCCTGAGTTTAAATCATTAATTCCAACTGCAGAGAATATAGCCATAGTCATCTACAATAAACTGCGACCTCATGTAGATTCAAATAAAGAACTGGAAGTCGTACTTTATGAGACTCCCCGGAATTTTGTTACATACAAAGGATAAATCATGGGCCTGAAAGTTGGACAGCTTATTCCGGAGTTTACATTATTTGATCAGGATGGAAATATTTTCAATAGCAGTGAAATAGTTGGAAAAAAGCCTTTAGTAATATTTTTTTACCCAAAAGACAATACGCCCGGCTGTACTGCAGAAGTATGTTCTTTCCGAGACAGTTATGAGGAATTCACCGAGCATGGAGCCCAGGTCGTCGGCATTAGTTCTGATTCTGAGAAGACACATCGCAAATTTGTATCAAAATATCGTTTGCCATTTACACTTTTGGCAGATACGGAAAATAAAGTAAGCCGTTTGTTTAAAGTAAAGCGGAAGCTTTTCAATTTGCTTCCTGGTAGAGAGACGTATGTAATTAGCAAGGAAGGAGTAATACTTTTCGTATTTAATAGCGTAAATGCTACACTGCACATGAAGAAAGCCTTAAATGCACTTAATAATATAGAAGCTAAATGAATTTGTACCCATTTAAATTTTATCCCATACTTAAGGAACGTCTTTGGGGAGGCACAAAACTGTGTACTGCATTGGGCAAAAAAACAGAGAGTGATCTCATTGGTGAAAGCTGGGAAATATCCGGGGTAACCGGAGATGTCTCAATAGTCGCAAACGGTGTATTAGAAGGAACAGCCCTGACGGATTTAATTAATCGATTTCCGGAGGAGGTCCTTGGAAAAAGTGTCCTGGAAAGATTTGGAAAGGAATTCCCGATTCTTATTAAATTCATTGATGCTCAAAAAGACCTTTCCATTCAGTTACATCCCAATGACGAACTTGCACGTAAAAGACATAATTCTTTTGGCAAAACGGAAATGTGGTATGTAATGGATGCCGATAAAGGTGCCGAGCTGATAATTGGTTTTAAAGAAGATATTTCAAGAGAAAAGTATATTGAGAGCATCAGGAATGGCACATTATTGGACTCATTGAATTTTGAAAATGTTAATGAAGGTGACACATATTTTATTAATGCCGGAACAATACATGCCATAGGTGCCGGGGTATTGATAGCAGAAATACAACAAACATCTGACCTTACCTATAGGGTTTACGACTATAATCGAAAAGACGCTTATGGAAATTTAAGGGAATTACATACGGAATTATCGATTGATGCCATTAATTATAGGAAGCAGGATGATTTTAAGGTTAAGTATAGTAAGGAACCGAATGTGCCGAATCCTATGGTAAACAGCACCTATTTTAAAACCAACTTTATCCCTTTAAATAAAAACACAAAGTTCGATGTATCGGAAAGGGATTCCTTTACCATATATATGTGTATTGATGGCAATGTTTGGATAGAAAATGATTTTGGTTCGGTCTTTATCAAAAAAGGCGAGACTGTTTTGGTGCCTGCTTCTGCCAGTCATATTCTTTTGAATACCGAAGGAGTTCAACTTCTGGAAATTACTATTTGAAAAAGTGTACTTTTGCACAAAATAATAGAGCAATGGCAAATATTAGAGAATTAAAAAAAGATATTAATTACGTATTGGGAGATATAATTGAAGCGGTATATATTGTTGAGGCTTCCAATAATAAATATGGCTCAAAAGAAGGGTCAGAGATCATTGACGGAGCGATAACCACTTTCGATGATTTGATTACCAAAGTAAATATGAAAAGTGTGGATAACAAAAAGGAACACCTAAAGAATGTACGAAAAGAACTGGAAGAAAAAGCCAGAGAGCTCGTAGATAAGCTTAATACCCTGTCTTAATACTTTTGATCTTATAATTAATTGTTTTTTTGCTCTTCCAGGTATTCTTTAAGAGCCCTGCCGTATTTTCCTTGGGCAACTTCCGGACTAAGTGAATGACTGATGGAATCCAGGTAGATTATATTTGCATCCGGCACTTCTTTTAAAGCTATAAATGGGGCAATATGTGAGTCCTTATTATTAAGTGCAAAATTTAAAGCAAAAAGATACCCCCGGCGAATATTGTTTTCACTTGCCTTTTGAATGGAATCCTGTGTCAGAGAGTCCTGTGGTGTCTCAGGGTCATAAACAGCCCTTAATATTTCGAGGTTTGTGGTGTTGAAACGGGACATGACTTTCCTGTATTCCTCCAGTTTTTTATGGGTCTTGGAACCTTCTATTTTTGCCTTGGTATCGAATGTGTTCCAATTAGTGTTAATAGTTATGGTACCCGGTTCGCCAAAAAAAGTAATCCTGTCATTTATGTCGTTATTGTCCTTTTTATCAAGATATAAATAGAAAATCTCCGGACTCTCCAATTCAGTTTGAAACAGGAAGCTGCCATCACCACTAACCTTAATAGAATCTATTACTACAAGCGATGTATCCGGTATATGCTGAAGATAAAGTGTGCCTTTTTTTAATCCCTTAACCTTGCCGGTAACTGTCATGGTATTTTGAGTTTCCTTATATCCGCAGGAAACTACTATCAGGCAACTTAGTATACCAAATATGGCGTTCTTCATAGTATTTTATTTTGCCGCAAATATCAATAAAGTTTATTGGAAATTTAAACTTTTGAAGCAATTTCCATAAGTAAAGCACATATATAAGCACCGGCGGTACCTATTACATATCCTAATACAGCTAATAAAATACCAACGGAGGTAAGGGAAGGGTGAAATTCTGCAGCTACAATTGGCGCGGATGCTGCTCCACCAACATTTGCCTGACTTCCTACGGCGAGGAAAAAGTATGGAGCCCTGATAATTTTGGCCACAAGAATTAATAATGCCGCATGTATGGAAATCCAGATTAACCCAACGGCAATTAAACCTGGCTTATCCAAAAAACTACCCAGGTCCATCTTCATTCCGATGGTAGCCACAAGAATATAGATAAATAACCCTCCTATTTTACTCGCTCCGGCTCCTTCGTAGTTTTTTGCCTTTGTGAAGGATAAGAGTATACCAATGGTTGTAGCAAAAACGACCATCCACAAAAATTCTGACCCTAAGGAAGAAAGGGCTTTTTGTTTATTTCTTATAACTTCAAAATTTTCCTGTAAGAATTCTGAAAAATGGAAGCCGCTAAAATGAGCAATTCCAACTGCCGTAAACGCCAGGCATAACATTATCACATAGTCGTGCAGCGTTGTAATCCTCGTAATTTTTGCCGTATACTCGGAAACTTTTGTCTTAAGGGTTTCAATAGAAGAAGTATCTGCTTTAAGCCACTTATCAATGCTTGCAGACTTCCCAATACCAAGAAGAATTATAGCCATCCAAATATTCGCAACGACAATATCTATTAATACCATGTCCCCAAATTTTTTGGGGTTATATGAAAAAACTTCTAGCATTGCCGCCTGATTTGCTCCACCTCCTATCCAGCTGCCGGCAATCGTTGATAAGCCTCTCCAGACGGCATCAAAATCATTGCCTCCAACGGTTTCAGGAGAAAAAATTGAAACTATCAGGATAGCGATTGGCCCCCCAATGATAATTCCTGCTGTTCCGGTTAAAAACATAATAAGTGCTTTGGAACCGAGATTTATTATTGCTTTCAGATCAATACTTAAAGTCATGAGTACCAATGCAGCGGGCAGTAAATACCTGCTTGCGATATAATACAGGTTTGAACTTTCTTCAGAGATAAGTCCTGAGCTGGTTAAAATTGCCGGCAGCATATAACACATTAACAGGGTAGGGACAACTTTGTAGAATTTTTTCCAAAAGCCGGTTTTAATTGAAGAAGTGTAAAATACAAATCCAAGACAGAGGCATAACAACCCAAAAATTACGGTGTCTTCAGTGATTGGTAAATGGTCCATGGGAGTTATTTAAATGTGAAAAGCCTTCAAATATAATAAAATTAGATAAGGCTAAACAGAATTGAAATGAACCTAAATATTTAACCAGTAAGTTATTTTTAAATTAATTGATCTGGTTTTTGGTGCAAAACCATCTACAAAATAATTATCATTATAAACCAGATAAAGGTCGGATAGGGGGGCAAAACGCCATTGCAATCTGGAATTTATACCAAAGTTGTCTCGCTGATTGCTATATTGAATTAAAGTTGACCAGAAAACCGATTTACTAAATGTCACTTCAATTTTTGGGCTTATCAACCAGATGTCTGCACTGGGGTAGGGGTCCGGCAATGATATATTATCATACCTCATAATCAGGGAGAGCAATACTTTAGGTTGAAAACGAAAAGTCATTCCGCCTTGAAGAGTCAAGCCATTGCCGTTAAAAAAACGGCCAACTGTAGGTTCAAAAGTATAAGAGAAAATTTTTCTGCGGTCAGAATTGTACTCGGCTTTAACACTGTTGTAATGATAACCCTGATTTCCCGGCAAGGGAATAGCGCCTTCAGTATCTGTGGGATCGAAATCATCGAGCAAAAAAGTATATTTATTCGAGAATTCCACATTAAACCTGGACTGATCTTTCATTCTGGCTTCCCACTGACCTCTAAGCTCGTAGTCTGTAACCTTTAAATCCAGACTTGGGCTCCAAATAAAAATGGGAAAGAACTGGAAAGAGTGAGTTTGGATAAAGCTATTTACCGGCCAAAATACACGTTCCAGTTGCACGAAGTTTTTTAGAATATCCGTACGCCTTACAAAACCCAAATCCGATCTGAAATCTTCACCAACATACACCAATTTACCTGACATCTTGTAATATCTGGAGTTGTATTCAAGGCGTGCACCGGTAGCCAAATCTTTGCCGCTACTTTCGGGTTGAAATGACTTTTGAAAAAAGAATTTTCCATTCCACAAATTATCCGGTGATATCAGATTGTAATCCAGCCCTAGGACCCGGTTGTATCTATCTTCAGGCAATTCAAAATCGTAGTCCTTAATAGACTGACGATTAATAAAGAATACGCCAATGTTTGACCTTGCAAAAACTTTATGTTGTAAAGCCAGCATCATATTATTATTGGATGGGATTTCATTTTCGTAATCAGATGCAGTTTGAATATTAAGAAAACCCACCCGCATGTCTTTCGTTAATTTCCCACTTAATCTGACACCTCCTATGATCTTATTTTCAATAGTATTATCTGCAGTATCCTTTGCAATACCTATCCTTCTAGAAAAAAAAGGGTTTGCGTCCCTGGAATCTCCAAAACTTCCAAACAGGTCATTATTGTCAATAAAAAACTGTCTTTTTTCGGGAAGTGAAATTTCAAACCGCGTTAGATTTGTGACCTGATCATCTGCTTCAACCTGCGAAAAATCGGGGTTTACAGTAATATCCAGATTCATACTATTACCAATAGCAACTTTTGCATCTCCACCAACCGATAGCTTATTAGTTGAATTATCTACTTCAAAATCCTTAAGACTACTCGCATTTACATAGGGGATGATAGCCAATGGAGTTCTGGATTTACCCAGAGGTTTTTCAAAGACCATATCGCCCATAAATGACAATCCCGCTACACTTTGATTTTGTGGAATATTTGTCCAGGTACTGGTTTCGTTCGATTGCGTATCAAACCTATAGCTGTTAAATCGCCATTTTGTCTCTCCTTCTTTAAATTTGAATGAGGTCAGTGGTATTACAAGCTCTGAGGTATAACGATCTGCATAAATTTTTGAATCTCCTTTCCATTTTACATCCCAGGTAGTGGAAAAATCCCTGAAATCCCGGCCTCCTGCGGAAACAAGACCTTCTCTGCGCACCCCATAAGGGTTTATGCCAAATAAAAAGGCATTTGTTGCATCGCTAAATGTATCAAAAAGGAAGGTGATGTTATCGCTGTTTCCGGCCCGGTAATCTCTTTTCAAGGATTGAATGGCGTAGTCCTTACCCAAAGAATATGCCGTAATCCCTATATACAGGTTTTTATCGTCATAGAACATTTTAATCTCCGTCTGTTGTCTGGCCTGAATGGAATCCAAAGGGAAATACTGCCAGAACTCACTCGCGTTTACAGCAGATTCCAAGATAGATTCATCCAATATTCCATCTGGAACAATGGCTTCATTTATGTATTTTACAGTATAGGACTTAACTGTATTCTGACCGTAGTAAATAGAAGATTTAATATTACTTTGACCATAAAATGCTATTGATGTAACAAATAAGATTAAAAAAATAAGTGTTTTTACCATTTAATAAGGTTTGAACATTAAAGAAGTCCGGACAAATTTTAAAATCGTTTCCAATACCATAGAGGATACAAAGATCTTCGTTTTTATTCAGGAGACAATGCGATTTCTGCAAACGACCGGAGTTGTATCGTGAACGACATATTCCTTAGTATTACACATAGCTGTTTATATAGATAACAGATGCTGTTTTATGTTTTATAGAAGTGTAAAAATAGTGCAATATTATGTCTAAAGATGAACAAATTTGGTATTTCTAGCAGCTACTGGCTGATGTTGGTTTTACTGGTTAAAATTTTTGATTTTCTTCTTATTGGGATTTTTAAAAAGTCGTTTAAAGAATCCATCACGTTTGACAGGTTCGCAGTCAAGCAATGAAAGGACCGCAGCATTGGGCTTATTAAACCTGGCTTTGGTTATGTAATTATAGGATGTATCACTGTTTAATTTTTGCATCCACAAGGCAAAAATGGGCAATGCCGCACTAGCCCCCTGACCAAGCGAAGTATTTTTAAAACCAATTTCGTGATTGTCTAACCCCACCCATGTTACATGAACTATTTTGGGAGTAATAGCAACGAACCAGGCATCTTTGTTATTCTGGGTTGTTCCGGTCTTGCCTGCAATATCATTTTTTAATCCGTACGCAGTGCGTATTCGCGCTCCTGTTCCATTATTAATGGTCTCCTTCATAAATTCCATCATAATCTGTCTGTTTTCTTCGCTAAAGGATGGAATGGAAGAAATAGTTGGAGTAAAGGTTTGAAGTATGGAATCTTTATTACTATGTATGCTACTTATTAAAAAAGGTTTAACAGCTTTCCCGTTATTTATATAGCTGGCATAGGCTCCCGCCATTTCTTCTACACCAATTTCAGCAGTACCAAGGGCCAATGAAGGTGAATCCGGTAACTTAGCGGTAATCCCCATTTTTTTGGCCTGATCCAGGACATTGGCTATTCCTGTTTTTTCCAATACTTTTACCGCTACGGTATTCACGGAATTACTCAATGCCTGTTTCATGGAATAATTCACAAAAGTTTCATCTTTGTTCCCCGAATTGGC
>JAHEBI010000380.1 GCA_024642325.1 Eudoraea sp.
TTTCGCATTTAGAAAAGCTTCCCTGAAAGCATGGGCGCCGGCAATCTTAAAGGCAATATCATTGGAATCTACGGAGTGCATTTTGCCATCGTATACCATGACACGTATGTCCCTGATATAAGAACCTGTCAGAGGCCCCGACTCCATAACCTCCAATATGCCTTTTTTAATGGAAGGCAGGTAGCGGATATCTATAACTCCTCCAACGATACAATTATAAAATACCAATTTACCGCCCCAGACAAGGTCTATTTCTTCCTTCCCTCTTATATTAAAACCTTCAGGTTCAGGCATGCCTTCAAACCAGGGTTCTATTTTTAGATGCACCTGCGCAAACTGACCCGCGCCACCCGATTGCTTTTTATGCCTGTAATTAGCATTTGATGATCGTTGAATAGTTTCCCTATAGGCTATTTTTGGGGGTTCGAACTTTGCTTCAATGCCATAAACATTAGTTAATATCCACTTTATTGTTGCTAAATGCAATTCTCCCTGGCAGCCCAAAATTAGTTGCTTTAGCTCCTTGGAAAACTCAATTACAACTGTGGGATCCTGACTGTGAATCTTCTTTAAAGCTTCGCTGAGCTTCTCTTCCTCATTCTTTTTTACTGCAGATACAGACTTACGTGTTCTTGAATCCGGGTACTTTATGGGCTTTATGGTCATGGACTTCCCAGCTTCGTGAAGGGTATCATTTGTTTCTGTATTTTTAAGTTTTAAGGTGGCACCAATATCCCCTACTTCCAATTTTGATACAGCTTCCCTTTTCTTACCATCCATTATATAAAGGTGGTTAAGTATTTCCGTCTCACCGTTTCTGGAATTTACCAATTTATCGTTTACCTTAACTTCACCTGATTTTACCTTAAAAAAGGAAATCTGGCCTAAACTGGGTTGATAGACCGTTTTAAAAATAAACAAGGCTGTGGGTGCTTCTTTTTTTCGAACCAGTACTTCACCTTCAAGTGTTTGTTCTGGTTTTAAATCGGCAGCGGCTGGTGCTACATTATCAATAAAGCCCATCAATCTGCCAGTCCCCATATCATTTAATGCTGAAACACAGAAAACCGGAAAGAGTTCATGATTGAGCATTCCTGCTTTAATACCTACCCGCATTTCATCTTCATTAAGGGTTCCTTTCTCAAAAAACAACTCCAATAATTCTTCATCATTCTCTGCTGCTTTTTCAACAAGTTCATTGTGCAATTTATTTGCGCGTTCCTTTTGATTCTCAGGTATTGGTAATTTTTCAGGTTTTCCACCTTCCGGTGAAAACTTATAACACTTCATCTTAAGCACATCAATTATACACTGTGCGCCATCTATTTTCAGTGGATATTGGATGATTACCGCATGATTGCCCACAAGCGCCTTAATACCTTTAAATGCATTTTCGAAATTGGCGTTTATATGATCTATCTGGTTGATCACAAACAAGGTAGGTTTAGAATAGTTAGTAATATAGTTCCAGATGATTTCAGTACCAATTTCAACCCCATGTTGCGCATTTAGAACTGTGACTATAGTATCTGCAACGCGAATTGACGAAATAATTTCACCCACAAAATCATCCAGCCCGGGAGTGTCTATTATATTGATCTTGTAATTACGCCATTCAGTATGTAATGGGGTGGCAAAAACAGATGTGCCTCTTTCGTGTTCGATTTCGTGATAATCCGAAACCGTATTCTGCGTCTCTACCGTTCCCCTCCTGTTAATAAGACCAGCCTCGAAAAGCATGGTTTCTGAAAGAGTGGTTTTACCGCTATTATGGGCCCCTACGAATACTACATTTTTAATGTGTTTGTCATCATATATTTTCATATGTCCTTGTTTTTGGGAGTAAAAACTATAAATCTAATATGGATATAAAATATAGCATATGACTTTTGTTAGGTTTTGACAAGACTGGTACCTACAATATAAGTTTTAATTGCATTTTATCCTCGTTTTTTTATCTTTTTTCCAATACTAATTCTTAAAAATATATTTCCAGAAAATTATACCATTTTCATCTTTGTTATGTAAACACATGTAAATCAATCTATTAAATTCTTTTTTCTGGACAATTGAAAAATTATCACTGTTAAAAAATGCATAAAACAGTACTATATTATACATAGTACTGTAACAATTAGAAGCATTTCTCGTCTATTTATTGTAAGTCTTTAAGATTTGCAGTTTATAAAGAGGAAAAACAATATTCATTTAAAATAAAAAACGATGAGAAATTTTAGCAATCAGACACCAACAGAATCAAGAAGGTATTCATTCTTTTCTAATTTTAAAAACAGCAAAAGAGTGCGCTGGTCAGAAGCCAGGAATTACACCAATTAAATAACATCAAAAAACGAACAAATCATGAGATATTTCATCAAACAAACACCGACAGAATCCAGGAGACATACATTCTTTTCTACTTTTAAAGACAGCAAAAGAGTTCGATGGGCAGAAGTAAGACACTATACCAACTAGAGGTTTAGATTAAAAAACACTAAGTATTTATTAACATTAAAAATCAAAAAAATGAGAAATTTATTGCAACATTCGCCAACAGAATCAAGAAGGTTTTCATACTTTTCAAATCTAAAAGATAGCAAACGGGTTCGTTGGACTGAAAGCAGAAATTATGTACGATAAGAGTAAGCAAAAAACCGGCATGATAAAGCCGGCGGAGATAAAAACAAGGAGGTAACAGAAATTAGCTCCTTTTTTTATGGCCTATTTTCAACTCAATTACTAGGTCTTACAAGAGGAACAAATCTGACAGCCATAACTTCTTTAGTTTTGATCTTTCCTGATTTTTTGCTGATTAAAATTAATTGACGGATTCCATTGTGGGGACCAACAGGAATAATCATCCTCCCTCCTTCCCTGAGTTGGTTTTGCAGTGGTTCAGGCACTTCCTCGGCTCCAGCAGTGACTATAATAGCATCAAAGGGTCCTTTTTCCGCCCAGCCTATATATCCATCGCCTGTTTTCAGCACAATATTGTCATACCCTAATGCACTTAATGTATTTTTTGCTTTAATAGAAAGTTCCGGAATAATTTCAATGGTATAAACAGAATCTACTAATTGTCCTAATATGGCTGCCTGATACCCGGATCCCGTGCCTACTTCTAAAACTCTGTCCTGTTTTTGTAATTTTAAGGCTTGTGTCATATATGCGACAATATAGGGCTGAGATATGGTCTGTCCCATTCCAATGTTCAAAGGACCATCTGAATACGAATAGGGTTTCATCTCTGGTGGCACAAATTCATGCCT
>JAHEBI010000381.1 GCA_024642325.1 Eudoraea sp.
AAAAAAAAATAGTCCAATAAAAACACCAACGGTGCTTTTGGCCAGACTTTTAACAAATTCCATTATGAAAAAATTATTTTTTTTAGCTGCCTTACTTTTGCTTTGGCAGGTACCTGCTCAGGAAAAGATCACAAGTTCACAATGGCAGGAAGACCTTCGTTTCCTGCAGCATACCGTCCACAAGGATTATCCTTTTCTCTTTAAAAAAACCACCGCAACGGACTTTGATAAGGCGATAGAGGAATTCTATGCGGCCATTCCGCAAATGCAGGATCATGAAGTACTTGTAGGTTTTGGCAGAATAATCGGGATGTTTAAATACGGGCATACCAGGGTAAGTTTTTCTGAAGGCCCTGTTTCTTATCAGCAAATGCCCATCAATACATACCAATATAAAGATGGGAGTTATATCAATGGGGCACATAAGGACTATGAGTCCCTCGTAGGGGCAAAAATCCTTGAAGTAGAGGGCAAGCCCCTAAACCAGGTTTATGAAGCTATCTATCCCGTGGTACCCGCTGAGAATGAGCAATTCTTTAAGGCCTATGGAGGAATTTACCTTCTTATACCAGAAGTTTTGCACGCCCAGGGAATCACTGAAACCTTAAAAAATAAAATTATATTTAAACTGGAGAAGAACGGGGAGGTCTTTACGGCAGAAGTAACTGCCGGTAAGCCACAGCATGATCACCTTGAATACGGCGAGGTTAAAACCGGGACAGATTGGGTAGGTGCGCGGGATCCTTCTAAAACTCCTCTTTATCTTAAAAACCTGGAGAAGATCTATTATTTTGAATACCTGCCCAATGAAAAAGCGGTTTATGTGCGGCATAGCCAGATCCAGGATGATCCTGATGAAAATATCCCGGCTTTTTACAAACGCCTGTTCGAATTTATTGACAGTACCGATGTGGAAAAATTAATTCTGGATGTGCGCCTTAATGGTGGTGGCAATAATTATAAGAATAAGCCAATTGTTACAAGCATCATAGAGCATCAGAAGATCAATCAGCCAGGAAAATTATTTGTGATCATAGGCCGGCGAACTTTTTCGGCATGCCAGAATTTGGTAAATGAACTTGATAATTATACAAATGCAATCTTTGTAGGAGAGCCCACTGCAGAAAATATCAATTTTTATGGTGACAACCGACGTGTAGAATTGCCTAATTCCAGGCTACCTGTTTACCTCTCCTTTGCCTGGTGGCAGGATAAACCCCAGTGGGAGAATGCGGATTACACAGTGCCTCATTTAGCTGCAGAACTCACTTTTGCAGAATATAGTACCAATGAAGACCCGGTGCTGGATGCAGCCCTTAATTTTTCTTCCGATGATTTTATCATAGATCCAATGGGCTATCTTACCCAACTCTTTATGGATGGTAAATATGAGCTGTTAGCTACTGAAGTCCAACGCCTGGTGCAGGACCCTACTTATAAATTTTTTGATTTTGAAGCTGAATTTAATAAGGCGGGGTATCAATTGCTGGGTTCCAGCCAATTTGAAGGGGCCCTGTATGTTTTTGAAATGAATACCCGGCTTTTTCCGGAATCTGCAAATACATGGGACAGCCTGGCCGAGGGCTACTGGAAGTCCGGAGACCCTGTAAAGGCTAAGGAATATTATAACAAAGCCATAGAGCTAGACCCAAATGGCGCTACTGGCGAGAACGCCAGGGCCATGTTAAAGAAAATGCAGGAATAACTTTAGGGTGATGTAATTTAAACCGGTAAAAAGCAGGAGATCAATCATGCCTTTCTTAGATTGAGAATTCATTTCTGTTTCCCTTAAAAAATAGAATAAGTAGCCAATGCATGGTTTCCCCTGAAAAGTGTGGCTATCTTTGCTGAAAATTAGTAAATGTCCAAACAGTTTTCCGATTTAGGAATTAATGTAGAATTAGTACAAAGTTTAGCCGATATACAAATCTCGGTTCCCACAGATATTCAGAAAAAAGTAATTCCATTGATTTTAAATCAAAAGGAAGATCTGGTGGTATTGGCAAAAACAGGCACTGGTAAAACGGCCGCTTTTGGATTGCCTTTGCTACAATTAATAGACACTAAAAGCAGCAAGGTACAGGCCATAATATTGGTGCCTACAAGAGAGCTGGGACAACAAATCCATGCCAGTTTATTTTCTTTTGCTTCAAATACTCCTGACATTTCAATTGCCGTGGTTTGTGGCGGAATCCCTATTAAACCTCAGATAGAACGTTTAAAGAGCGATACACATATTGTCGTGGCAACCCCGGGCAGACTGGCAGATTTGGTAAATAGGAGTGCCGTGGATATAAAAGGCATCTCGTATTTAGTACTGGATGAAGCCGACGAAATGGTGAGTTCCCTCAAAGAAGGCCTGGATAGCATTATCAAAGAAATTCCGAAATCGAGAAGAACTTTATTGTTTACGGCAACCATGCCCGGACCAATAAAACAGCTGGTTCAAAATTACATGTCAAAGCATATCATACAAGCAGAAGCAGACATGTCTACGATTGGTCATCAGGGAATAGATCATCAATATGTAGTAGTGGAACCTATAGAAAAATTAGACGTATTACTTCACTTTTTAAATTCCAGGCCAGGCGAAAGGGGAATTATTTTTTGTAAAACCAAAGCCGCTGTAAATAAACTGGCCAAAAACCTGGCCATCAATAGATTCTCATCAGGTGCCATTCACGGAAGCTTGACTCAGGGAATTCGCGATCGGATTATGGGACAGTTCAGAGCAGGTTCTATCAACATTCTGGTAGCAACAGATCTGGCTGCCAGGGGAATTGATGTCAAAGAAATATCTTACGTTGTAAATTATCACCTTCCGGACACGTATGATACTTATGTTCATAGAAGCGGGCGTACCGCCAGGGCAGGGGCAAAGGGACTTTCATTAACTATTTTACAGAAAGAAGAAGCAAAAGACATTGCCGATTTTGAAAAGGAGCTGGGGATTGTTTTTAAACAATTAAAAAAGGCAGACGCCCAAAGTATTATAGAAAATAACGGCTTAATATGGGCGAAAAAAATATTTAAAACCAAGCCAGACCATACACTTTCCGAAGAGTTTAGAAATAAAATAAAAACCGTATTTCATCATTTAACCAAAGAAGAACTGATAGAAAAAATATTGGCAAATCACTTGGCACAAACAGGTAGTGGAAAACCGGATACAGAGGATACTAAATTGCATAAAAATAAATAGTCGTAATGGCAAATAATATTAAGGACCAACAGGATATT
>JAHEBI010000030.1:0-7310 GCA_024642325.1 Eudoraea sp.
AGAGAAGTTTTCAGATATATTCCGAAGTTGAGCACCTATAGCTTTATTATATTTAGTAATATGATCCCAATCTTTTTGAATATTAGAGGCATTAACCACCAAAAGGTATACTTCTTCTTTTACCCTGTATACGATAAGGTCATCCACTACACCTCCCGATTCATTGGGCAGGTAGCTGTATTGGGCTTTACCAACAGTCAGTTTGGATGCATCGTTCGAAGTTACTTTTTGTATAAGTGTTAAAGCATTGGGCCCCTCTATTAAAAACTCTCCCATATGTGAAACATCGAAGACGCCCACAGCCTTTCTTACTGTTTCATGTTCGGCATTAACACCTTCGTAGGAAACCGGCATCAAATACCCTGCAAAGGGAACCATTTTGGCGCCAAGGGCTTCATGGGTTTTAGTTAAGGCTGTATTCTTCATATTTCATCAATTTAAGCTGCGCAAATTTATAGAAAATTAATAGATAGCTAAATTAGACTTCACAATGTTTTATGATATAAAGGAATAAGACCTCCTATCTGTTCAGTAAATAATTTTTAAGTCCCTGGTAGGTATCTATTTTTATGGAGACTTTGTTTTTTTTCAATACTTTTTGAATTTGCGAAGGAATAGGTAAATGCAATTTTAGTGTTTCTTCAACCACGTCTAAAAATTTAACCGGGTGGGCAGTTTCCAAAAATACGCCATAGGTATCCGGAGCATCTTTCTGGTATTCTTTTAGGCCCAAATACCCGACTGCACCATGAGGATCGGCAATATAATTGGATGAGCTATACATACTGCGCATGGCTTGTTTTGTTTCTTCATCAGTAAATGAATAAGAGGACAGGTCCTTTTTTAGTTCAGTAAAATTATTTTTATATAGATTTCTGATCCTGATAAAATTACTTGGATCACCTACATCCATTGCATTTGATATGGTGGCTTTAGAGGTTTTGGGAGCATATTCATTTGTCCGCATAAAATGAGGTACTGTATCATTAACATTTGTTGCAGCAATAAAATGTGCAACAGGCATTCCCAGTGTTTGTGCTACCATCCCGGCACAGATGTTTCCAAAATTGCCGCTGGGGACAGAGAAAACAATAGGTAGTTTTTTGTTTTTCAACTGTTTGAATGCAAATAAAAAATAGAACATTTGAGGCAGCCATCTGGCCACATTTATGGAGTTTGCGGAAGTCAATTGCATTGCTGATTTCAGTTCCGGATCTAAAAAAGCAGTTTTTACCATATTCTGGCAATCATCAAAGGTGCCATTTACCTCCAGGGCCGTTATGTTCTGCCCCAATGTAGTTAACTGCCGCTCCTGGATATCACTTACTTTACCACTTGGGTATAAAATGACCACCTTTACACCTTTAACCCCTAAAAAACCATTGGCTACAGCACCACCGGTATCTCCGGAAGTTGCTACCAGTACGGTTACCTCACTATTTTCATTCTCTGAGAAATAACCAAGGCATTGAGCCATAAACCTGGCTCCTACATCTTTAAATGCGAGGGTGGGCCCGTGAAAAAGTTCTAAAGTTGCCACGTTTTTCTCCAATTCAATAACAGGAAAAGGAAAATCCAGGACATTGTTTATGATCTCTTTTAACTTGTTTTCAGGAATACTGTCTCTAACAAATTGCTCAATTGTTTTAGAGGCAATTTCATGATCAGACAGCGATTCAATGTTTTCAAAAAAAGCGGGAGGAAGCGGTTTTATTTCCCGTGGAAAATACAAACCCCTGTCGGGAGCTATTCCCTTTATGACTGCATCTTTAAATGATACATCTTCAGCTTTTTTATTTAGACTATAAAATTTCATTCACAGGATTTATGGGATCACAGTCAAAATTATATTTTATACATTCCAATGGTATTTATTTTTGAGACATATACATCATAATCCACCCCGATATGGTTATATACATCTCTCATGGCCTTCGCCACATTTTCTGCCGTTTCCCTACCTTTACTAAGAGCGAAAATTGAGGGCCCGGAACCCGAAATGCCGCTGCCCAGTGCTCCAGCGTTAATGGTGGCTGCTTTTACCTCACTGAAACCTGGTATTAACATGGAGCGTATTGGCTCTACTATATGATCTACCAGCGACCTTCCAATTAGATCATAGTCTTCCAGGAAAAGCCCGGAAATGAGTCCACCTACATTCCCCCATTGTTTTATCCCATCTTTTAAGGAAATGGAAGTCTTGAGTATTTTTCTGGAATCTGATGTCTTTACTTCAATCTGAGGATGGATGACTGTAGCATATAATTGTGGAGGGGTATTTATCCTGATAATATCCAGGGGTTCATAACTACGGACCAATGTAAATCCACCAAATATGGCCGGTGCTACATTGTCCGCATGGGCTACACCACTGGCTAATGCCTCACCTTGCATGGCAAATTTGACCAGCTCAAATGGCGAAAAAGGTTTGTCCAATAATTCATTCATTGCCCATACGGCTCCCGCAGCACTTGCAGCACTGCTTCCGATACCACTGCCGGCCTTTATCTTTTTGTGTATTTCTATGTCAAATCCACCACTGTATTCACTTTCCTGCAATAAGGCTAATCCGGCTACGCCCGCTACATTATCCAAAGTTTCCAGCGGTAGCGACTGTCCGGTTATTTTAGAGATTTGAATACCGGGTTCTTTTGTTTTCTTTACGATCATTTCATCCCCAATTGCATCCAGTGCTAAACCAAGGACGTCAAAACCGCATGAGATATTGGCGATGGTAGCCGGACAAAATACTTTAATGCTATTCATGGGTTTAATAATTTCCTATCCTTATTATGTCTGCAAAAATCCCCGATGCTGTTACATCGGCTCCGGCTCCGGCTCCTTTTATGATCAGAGGCTGGTTCGGGTACCTTTCAGTGTAAAAAAGAACAATGTTATCGCTTCCTTCTAAATTGTAAAAATCATGACCTTTAGGAATTAACTCCAAGCCAACACTTGCCTTGCCATTCTCAAATTCTGCCACGTATTTGAGTTTGCTGTCAGAAGATACAGCCTTTTTATATAATTGCTGAAAAGATTCCTCATGGGCAGTAAGGGATGCATAAAATTCATCATTACCCTCAGCAGCAAGACTTTCCCCCGGTAAGAATGAATTGTTCTTTATTTCCTCAAGGTCCAGGACATATCCACTTTCCCTTGCCAAAATTAGAATCTTCCGCATTACATCAATACCGCTAAGGTCAATTTTCGGATCTGGTTCGGTATAACCTTCTTCCTGAGCTCTTTTAACAACATCATGAAAAGTGGTCTTGTCATTAAAATTATTAAAAACAAAATTCAGGCTACCGGACAGTACAGCCTGTATCTTTCTAATTTTGTCACCAGAGGCAATTAGATGTTTTAAAGTGTCTATTATAGGTAATCCGGCACCCACATTTGTCTCAAACAGGAATGGCGAATTGTATTCTCTTGAAAGTTCTTTTAGATCGCTATATTTTTGATAGTCGGAAGAGCAGGCAATTTTGTTGCATGTTACCACTGAAATGCTGCGCCTTAAATAATCAGAATATGTATTTGCTACTATTTCGCTGGCTGTATTATCTACAAAAATGCTGTTGCGGTGGTTGTACTTTAATACCCTTTCATAAAACATAGTCCTATCTGCTTTTTCGCCTTTCGCCAAAAGCTCCTCCCAGTTTTCCAAAGGAATTCCATCTTCATCAAAGACCATGGTTCTGGAATTGGATAAACCAATGACGCGTGGATTAAGTTTAAGGTTGGTTTTAAGGTATTTTTTCTGGTTTTGTATTTGCTTTAAAAACCTCGCACCCACATTGCCTACGCCCATTACATATAGGTTTAATTGCTTTATATTTTCCTCGAAAAACTCTTCGTGCAAGGTGTTAAGGGCTTTTTTTACATCGTCTTTTTTTATTACTGCGGAAATATTCCTTTCTGATGCCCCTTGTGCAATTGCCCTGATATTGACATTGTTTTTGCCTAAAGCACTAAACATTTTCCCGCTTAAACCTTGATGGCTCTTCATGTTATCCCCAACAAGAGCAATGATGGCGAGCTCACTTTCCACCATAACCGGCTTAATTTTATGTGTGGCTATTTCATACTCAAAAGCAGTATTCACCAATGATTCTGCAACAGCTGCATCGTTATCAGAAATCCCGACACATATGGAATGTTCTGAAGATGCCTGAGTGATGAGTACAACACTAATACCGGCCTGGGAAAGGACTTCAAAAAAACGTTTAGAGATGCCCGGTATCCCTATCATTCCGGGACCCTCCAGCGAAAGAAGGGTAATTTGCTCAACATTACTTATACCGCGAACAGATTTACCCAGGACATTTTCATTTTTAGCTATTAAAGTGCCTGCTTCTTCAGGGGCAAAAGTATTTTTAATAAGAATAGGGATGTTTTTGGCAAGTACAGGCTGAATAGTTGGTGGATACAATACCTTGGCCCCAAAATGTGACAGCTCCATGGCCTCTTCATAAGAAATTTCAGGAATTGCCTTAGCCTGTTTCACTATCCTTGGATTAGCCGTATACATCCCACTTACATCGGTCCATATTTGCAATTCCTCTGCATCAATTGCACCTGCAACTACAGCCGCTGAATAATCAGAACCACCTCTGCCCAAAGTCGTGGGGTTGCCTTTGGCTGATGAAGCAATAAATCCCGGTATAACAGTTATTTTGTTTTTGGTAAGTGCAAAATAAGACTTGCAGTTGCTGTTGGTGCTATTAAACTCAACCCTAGCTTTTCCAAAAGTGTCATCGGTTTTGATAAGCTCCCGACTATCTTTGAAAGCGGCATTCATTCCTTCTGAAATAAAGAATTCACTTATTATAAAGGATGATAAAAGTTCGCCGAAACTAACAATCTTATCAGTTAACTGCGGGGTTCGTTCGGCAATTAGAAATGCACCTTCCGCCAAGGTGTCCAGTGTATTTAATTCACTTTTCACCTTGCTTAGGATAGCACTTTGCAATTGTAAAGGGATTAGCTCCCTAATCGTCTTTATATGCCTGTCTTCAATTTCCCTGAGGTTGTCCTTATATGCTTCATTTTGATTTGATGCCAAATCAACCGTCTTCAAAAGCAAATCTGTAATTCCTCCCAGGGCAGATACTACAACCACAATTTTATCTTCACCCAGGTTTTTGACGATATTCTGAACCTGCTTTATATGTTGCGCATTGGCTACTGAAGTACCTCCAAATTTTAATACTTTCATTCTGATATTTTATTAATTGATTGATAAAGATGGTATTGGTGAATATTTGAGAAAACAGACGTATATGTAGTATCTTACCCCTAAGGGGTGGTAGTGTTGATTGTGATAGTAAAATGGTGCCCGTAATCACAGGATGAAGCCCATTTATTTATGTCCGTTGTGCCTTTCATAATGTCCAAGGTAACCATTCAAAAGTAGGACTTTTGAACCCCTTATCAAATAATTCATGCTATTTTTACGAAGTCATCAATATTTTTCAAATATTTTTACAAAAAATGGTTCATTTTAGGTTTATTAATCGGTTTAAGGTAGAATTGATAATTAACAACCAAATAGGAAATCCCATTTCAAAGAAAGTAAGGACAGAGTAACAGGAGTCAAAAAATTCCGGCCTATAACAGGGATATGAAAATATTTACAGCCAAACAGATTTACGCTGCAGACCAATTTACATTGGTGGAGCAGAATATAAGTAGTGACGAGCTTATGGAAAGGGCGTCCAAAGAACTTTTTAATTGGATTCACCTTAGGTTGCAGGGTTCCCAGGTAAAAATCTGTCTGTTCTGTGGTATTGGAAATAACGGCGGGGATGGATTGGCACTGGCCAGGCATTTATGGGAACATGGCTATAATTTTGAGGTATTTGTGATAAACTTTAGTGAAAAACGGTCTCGTGATTTCCTTACTAATTTAGAACGACTAAAGGACCGCAAAATTTGGCCAAACTTTATTAGTCAGGATACGGAACTTCCTTCTTTAAATCCTGAAGATATTATTATTGATGCACTTTTCGGGATTGGTTTGAACAGATCACCGGATCAATGGGTAGAGAGGCTTATACAACTTATAAATAATTCAGGTGCTTTTGTGGTTTCAGTGGATATCCCGTCCGGCCTTTTTATGGATCAGGCCGTAAAAAATGCGAAAGGGGTTGTCATGGCCAATTATGTACTGAGTTTTCAGTTTCCAAAACTTATTTTTTTCTTACCGGAAACCGGAATATTTGCCAATCAATGGGAAATTTTGAACATTGGTTTGTCTCAGAAATTTATAGAACAAACAGAAGCCAAATTCGAACTTATTGGCAAAAGTGAAGCTTTGTCATATTATATTCCGCGGAAAAAATTTTCACATAAGGGCACATACGGGCATGCATTGATTATCGGGGGCAGTTATGGCAAAATTGGCGCCGTTTCACTTGCTTCCCGGGCCTGTATTACTTCCGGAAGTGGATTGGTTTCTGCTTATATACCACAATGCGGGTATGTACCAATACAAAGCTCGTTACCGGAGGTTATGGTCATTACTGATAAGGGCGAAAAGGAAATTACGGAAGTTTCTTTTAACATAGTGCCTGATGTAATTGGCGTGGGAATTGGGCTGGGAACAGCTAAAAGTACCCAGAAAGCGTTCTCTGAGTTTTTAGGAAAATCTCATTGTCCTATGGTTATTGATGCCGATGGCTTGAATATAATTGCAGAAAACAAATCCCTCTTAAAAAAACTTCCGCCAAAAACGATTCTTACTCCCCATCCGGGAGAGTTGAGGCGGTTATTGGGACATTGGGAGGATGATTTTGATAAACTTCAAAAAGCCATCGTGTTTTCTAAGGAATATGACTGCATCCTGGTGCTCAAAGATGCTCATACCATTGTGGTTTATGAAGGGAAAGGTTATGTGAATTCAACAGGAAATCCAGGGATGGCAACGGCTGGAAGCGGGGATGTGCTGACAGGTGTAATAACCTCTTTACTTGCCCAGAAATATGAACCTTTAAAGGCAGCTATTTTGGGTGCATACCTTCACGGGAGGGCAGGGGATATGGCAATTGAAAATCTAGGATACCAAGCCCTTACTGCAACATCCATAATTAATGGCCTTGGTCCTGCTTTTATGGATTTGTTTAGTTTACCGCCTTTGGATACTGAAACAGAGGCCAAAGAAAATTAACTCCTCACTTTTGTTTAACTCTTCTTTGTACCCATGCGAGGGCATTGTTATAATCAATGTAAAATTTCATTGGTTTTTTATAGAACAGTTTTTCAATCTTAAAATTATGCATGTCTACTTCCTTGACCGAAACGATAGCAAATGC
>JAHEBI010000030.1:7320-12148 GCA_024642325.1 Eudoraea sp.
TTAAGGTTTTTTAACTCCCTCAAATAGTTGTAAATAGTGGGATCAACGGCATAAGAATTTTTTCTGAGACTAATAATGCCAAAGTTGGTATCCCTGAAATGGATCTCTGAAATTCCTATAATTTGATATGCCCTTTCCAGGGTAAGTGTTGCCCCTTCGTCAAAGATTGAAACCATGTGATTTTGGTATACCTGTACGGTGCCTATGTCCAGGTTGTATTCCCTGACTATAATTTTTTTCTTAGCCGGTCCGACTCTCATTTCATATAGTTTAGTGTGTCTAAAACGAAAGTATGCGCTTGTCAAAGGTTTAGGAAAAATATTAGACTAAAAGCGCATATATCGTTTATACGGTTTAACCTAAGATCAAACTGTATTCTTATTCTTACTTTATGTAATCTAGTGAAATAAAAAAAGGAACCAAATAATCCGGTTCCTTTATAACTAATTTCTTACATTTTGTTACGCTTTGGAGGACTTCTTGGATTTTTTTATCTGAATTTTAAGCTCATCTTTCTTTTCATCCAAATCCATGAAAATACTATCCCCTTCTTCGAGTTTTGAATTTACAATTTCTTCAGCAAGAGTATCTTCAATATATTTTTGAATTGCTCTTTTTAAAGGTCGGGCACCGTACTGTTTGTCAAAACCTTTATCCGCGATATAATCTTTTGCTTTATCAGATAAAGTCAGTTCGTATCCAATATCTTTTATTCTTTCAAAAAGTTTATCTAATTCAATGTCGATAATCTTATGTATATGTTTGCGCTCCAATGGATTAAATACAATAACATCATCTATCCTGTTTAAAAACTCGGGTGCAAAAGCCTTTTTAAGCGCATTTTCAATCACGCCCTTGTGGTGATCATCTTCCTGCGATTTTTTTGCCGCTGTACCAAAGCCTACGCCTTGTCCAAAGTCCTTAAGCTGGCGGGCACCTATATTAGATGTCATTATAATTATCGTATTCCTAAAATCTATTTTCCGCCCTAAACTATCTGTTAAAAATCCATCATCCAGAACCTGAAGCAACATGTTAAAAACATCAGGATGGGCCTTTTCCACTTCATCCAGAAGAATTACAGAATAAGGTTTGCGTCTAACTTTTTCGGTCAGTTGCCCACCTTCCTCGTATCCTACATAACCGGGAGGGGCCCCTACTAATCTTGAGATGGCGAATTTTTCCATATACTCGCTCATATCGATACGAATCAAGGCATCTTCAGAATCAAAAAGTTCCTTGGCCAATACCTTGGCCAACTGGGTTTTACCAACACCTGTCTGTCCAAGGAAAATAAACGAGCCTATTGGCTTATTGGGATCTTTTAAACCAGCCCTGTTACGTTGAATGGCTTTGGCTACTTTGGCCACAGCTTCATCTTGTCCGACTACATTCCCCTTAATAAGATTAGGTAACTCTGCCAGTTTGTTGCTTTCGGTCTGCGCTATTCTGTTTACCGGGATACCACTCATCATGGAAACTACATCAGCAACACTTTCTTCGGTGACGGTTTCTCTGTGAAGTTTACTGTCTTCTTCCCATTTTTCCTGCGCAATAGCCAGTTCTTTTTCGAGTCTTTTTTCATCATCCCTCAGCTTTGCAGCTTCCTCGTAACGCTGTTTTTTAACGACGCTATTCTTCAGCTCACGAACATCTTCCAATTGATTTTCCAATTCAAGAATTTGTTTTGGAACGTCCATGTTTATTATATGTACACGTGAACCCGACTCGTCCAGGGCATCAATGGCCTTGTCCGGCAAAAACCGGTCGGTCATATACCTGTTCGTCAGTTTTACACAGGCAATTATTGCTTCATCGGTATAATTTACATTATGATGATCCTCATATTTGCCTTTAATATTCATTAAAATTTCAATGGTTTCCTCTACCGTGGTTGGCTCTACCATTACTTTTTGGAAGCGTCTTTCCAGAGCACCGTCTTTTTCGATATACTGTCTGTATTCATCCAGCGTGGTTGCTCCAATACATTGTATTTCGCCCCTTGCCAATGCCGGCTTAAACATATTCGATGCATCCAGGCTGCCAGTGGCACCTCCGGCGCCTACAATGGTATGGATCTCATCAATAAACAGAATTACATCATCATTCTTTTCCAGCTCGTTCATTACGGCTTTCATTCGCTCTTCAAACTGCCCGCGATATTTTGTGCCGGCCACAAGTGAAGCAAGATCCAGGGTGACTACCCTCTTATTGTAAAGTATACGTGATACCTTCTTGTTAATAATTCGAAGTGCCAGGCCTTCCGCGATTGCACTTTTACCAACTCCAGGTTCTCCTATCAGAAGCGGATTGTTTTTCTTTCTTCGACTAAGTATCTGAGAAACGCGTTCAATTTCTTTCTCCCTTCCTACAACCGGGTCTAATTTATTGTCTTCGGCAAGTCGGGTTAAATCTCTTCCAAAATTATCTAAAACAGGTGTTTTGGATTTTTTGCTTCCTTTTTGACCAGAAGCAGCGCCAAAAGATCCTTCCTTACCCTCTGCAGGTTCATCGGAATCACTAGGGAATGATTCGGCAGTAGGGGAATCAATATAGTCATCCTCACTGGTGATCATAGATTTAAACTGATCTTTCACCCCGTCATAATCTACTTTGAGCTTATGAAGTAGTTTTGTGGTTGGATCGTTTTCATTTCTTAAAATGCACAATAATAAATGTGCAGTGTTTATAGAAGAACTTTGAAATAATTTAGCTTCCAGGAAAGTGGTTTTTAACGCACGTTCTGCTTGTCTTGTCAGATGAAGATTTTTTTTATCTTTTTGAATACTTCCGGAATTCGGATTGGCAGGACTCAAAATTTCCACTTTGCGCCTTAAGTGATCCAGATCCACATCCAGGGCATCCAGAATACTAATTGCTTTTCCATTTCCATCGCGCAGCAAGCCCAACATTAAATGTTCGGTTCCAATAAAATCATGTCCCAGCCTTAATGCTTCTTCCTTGCTGTAAGCAATTACATCTTTTACCCTAGGTGAAAAATTATCATCCATAAAATTTTCTTATTCAGTAATAAAATTAGTAAATCTATTCTTAAGAACGACAAATACTATACCTATATTCGACAAACTTGGACTAAATGACGAAAAAAACACCGATTTACAAAAAATTTAACACCCTAATTATTAACGAAAGCACTATCTTCTTCTGTTAATAAATTCTTTAATAAACTGCTTTAAAAGTGCTTTGTACCCTATGAATTTGCGTATATTGGCCTGATATTTTAATCACATTAAAGCAATAAGATTTTTATATGACTGAAGGAGAAAAATTGATCCCTATCAACATTGAAGATGAAATGAAATCTGCCTACATTGATTACTCAATGTCGGTCATTGTGTCACGTGCCCTCCCTGATGTCAGGGATGGTCTAAAGCCAGTTCACAGGAGAGTTTTATTTGGTATGCACGACTTGGGTGTTCGTTCTTCAAGTGCACACAAGAAGTCCGCAAGGATCGTTGGTGAAGTTTTAGGAAAGTATCACCCTCACGGGGATACTTCTGTCTATGACAGTATGGTAAGGATGGCCCAGGAGTGGAGCCTCAGGTACATGCTAATTGACGGACAGGGTAATTTTGGATCTGTGGACGGCGATAGTCCTGCAGCGATGAGATATACAGAGGCCCGCATGCGCAAGATTGCAGATGAGATGCTGGCAGATATTGATAAAGATACCGTAGATTTTCAGCTTAATTTTGACGATTCGCTAAAAGAACCTACAGTTCTTCCTACCCGGATTCCAAACTTGTTGATCAATGGCGCCTCTGGTATTGCAGTTGGAATGGCAACCAATATGCCCCCACACAACCTTTCAGAGGTGGTAGACGGTACAATAGCGTATATTGATAATAAAGATATAGGGATTGATGAGTTGATTACCCACATTAAAGCCCCTGATTTTCCGACAGGCGGGATTATTTATGGTTATGATGGTGTAAAAGAAGCTTTTCACACAGGACGTGGCAGGGTGGTTATGAGGGCTAAGGCTACTTTTGAAGAAGTCCAGGGCAGGGAATGCATAATTGTCACAGAGATACCCTATCAGGTCAATAAGGCAGACATGATTAAAAAAACTGCCGATTTGGTAAATGATAAAAAAATAGATGGTATAGCATCTATCAGGGATGAGTCGGATAGAAATGGAATGCGCATTGTGTATATCCTTAAAAGGGATGCCATACCCAATATTGTCCTTAACACCCTATATAAATACTCAGCATTACAGTCATCTTTTAGTGTCAATAATATTGCACTGGTAAATGGAAGACCAAAATTGCTTAATGTAAAGGAGATCATTCACTATTTTGTTGAGCATCGCCATGAAGTAGTGGTTAGACGTACGACTTTTGACCTGAAAAAGGCGGAAGACAGGGCGCATATACTGGAAGGACTTATTATTGCCTCCGATAATATAGATGAGGTTATTGCTATCATTAGAGCATCTTCCAATGCAGATGAGGCCAGAGATAACCTCATGGAAAGATTTAAATTATCTGAACTTCAGGCGAAGGCTATTGTCGAGATGCGACTTCGCCAGCTTACGGGTCTGGAGCAGGATAAATTGCGCTCTGAGTACGATGAGATCATTAAGACAATTGCCGACTTAAAGGATATTCTGGCCAATAAAGACCGAAGAATGCAGATCATAAAAGATGAGCTTCTTGATGTTAAAGAACGTTACGGGGATGTAAGAAGATCGGAAATAAATTTTGCAGGAGGTGACCTGAGTATTGAGGATATGATCCCGGACGAACAGGTGGTTATCACAATTTCTCACGCAGGTTACATTAAAAGGACTCCACTAAGTGAA
>JAHEBI010000382.1 GCA_024642325.1 Eudoraea sp.
TAATAACTAAGGCTGTCATGGTACATATGACGACTGTGTCAATAAATGGCTCTAAAAGTGCCACAATTCCCTCACTTGCGGGGTACTTTGTTTTTACAGCAGAATGAGCAATGGCCGCAGAACCGGCGCCCGCTTCATTTGAAAAGGCAGCTCTTTGGAATCCTACAATAATAACACCTACTATACCCCCTAAACCTGCCTCAGGTGTGAAAGCCCCATCAAATATCATTGCAAATGCTTCACCTATGTATTTAATATTGGCAAAAATTATGACCAAAGAAGCCAAAACATAAATTCCAGCCATAAAAGGAACAATTTTTTCTGTTACGCTGGCAATCTTTTTTATTCCCCCAATGATTACAATTCCGACCAGAACGGCAAGGATTATACCAATAATTACTCCGGTAGCTCCACCCTGTAAGTTTAACATAGTGGAAAGTTGTACTGCCGCCTGATTGGATTGAAAAGCGTTACCTCCTCCAAAAGAGGCCCCTACACATAACACAGCAAACAAAACTGCCAAAAATTTACCCAAACCGGTAAATCCTTTCTCCTTTAATCCCCTCGACAGGTAATACATGGGCCCGCCATAAACAGTGCCATCTTCTCCCACATCTCTGTACTTTACACCTAGAGTACATTCAACAAATTTTGTAGACATTCCTATTAAACCACAGACAATCATCCAAAAAGTTGCTCCTGGCCCTCCAAGTGCAATTGCAACCGCTACCCCGGCAATATTTCCAAGACCCACCGTTCCGGAAACTGCTGTAGCCAATGCCTGAAAATGACTTACCTCACCTTCTCTGCTCTCATCCTCGATAGTATCCACCAAATTACCGTCGACTATATTTAATTCAGCTTTTTCTACGCTGTGATGGTCTAATTCATCATATTTGCCGCGTACGGTATTGATTGCCAGTCCAAATTGTGTAATATTTGGAAACTTAAAATAAACCGTAAAAAAGGTGGCTCCTAATATTAACAGAAGAAGTACGATTGGCATATCATAGCCTGCAATTGGAATTGAAGTAAGAATAAAACCTTCCCACCAGGTCGCCACGGGCATAAATGCGTCATTTACTTTTTCGTCAAGGCCTTTCTCCTGAGCAATTGTGAAAAATGGGATAATTAAAGTTAAAATTGAAAGAAGTCTGTGCTTCATAATAGTTGTTTTTGGTTTTATCTGGTCTGTAATGGTGGCAATATCCTAAAAATAAGCAATACAAAAAAATATAATTATTTACATGAGCCTAATTCAAATGAAACATTTGGTTTAACTTTTTGATCTGTTCCGGCCTGCCTAAAACTATTACCTTACTATTAGGCTCCAGAGGTAAATCAGCCTCCGGATTAATTATATAATTGCCATTTGGTTCAATATAACCAATGATGGTACATCCTGTTTTTCTTCTAAGATCCAGGTCCCTTAAAGAATTGCATTCCATTTGATTCGCAAAATCTTCAATCGCAACTTCTTCCAGATTGGTAGTATGTTCTCCTTCCGTAGATAATTTATCCATGAATGTGATCAAATCCGGTATAACAACCAGAGATGCCATATGATCACCTCCAATTTTATCCGGCATTATAACTTTATCAGCTCCGGCTAATTTCAATTTCTTTTGGGAAGTAAGCTGAGAGGCCCTGCTTATGATAAATAATTTATTATTTAGCTGACGTGCAGACAGCACAACAAACAGGTTAGCTGCATCATCTGGCAAGGTAACGATAAGATACTGAGCTTCCTGGACACCGGCTGATAATAATATTTCATCCTCGTTGGCATCACCCTCTACAAATAAAACATCCCCTTCGTACCTTTGAATAATATCTTTGTCGTTTTCAATAACAACGAAAGGTTTTTTGTAAGCCTTTAGCCGTTCCACTGCTTGCATTCCATTACGTCCATAACCACAGACAATAACGTGATTGGATAAACTGTTAATCATTTTTCTCACCTTTTTGGTTTTTAGTAACTGTAACTGATTTTTGCTGAATAAATACTCCGTAATCACAGAAATGGCATAAGCAAATATAAAGACACTGGATATTATTAAAAAAACCGTAAATATTTTACCTTCTGTTCCCAAAGGACCAACTTCGTTAAATCCAACGGTTGTAACCGTTATTATGGTCATATAGAAGGCATTCAACCAGGATAATTTGGCTATAAAATGATAGCCCAAGCTCCCAACCAGCAACACCGATAGCATCAATGCTATTGCGATGTAAATTTTAGAGCGAAAAAGTCTTATCATATCTAAAGATCAAAAACCGAATTCCTTTTGGTATAGATCAAATCCTTTATTCCCAGCCAAAATGCTAAAAACAGGTATAATGCAAAACCAAACCCCAAAGTTACAAACGTTAGGTAGATAAATGTGGTTCTTACAACACGTGCCCTAATACCAAGACTCTCCGCGATTCTTCTGCATACTTCAAAGCCGCGTTTTTGAAAATAATATAAAAGGTGATAGAAAATATTCATTCTTTAAAAATACTATTTTCCTTTTAATAAACTATCTCCCACAACACATTCCATACATCTATTTTTCGAACAATAGGAATTATAAAGTTGAAGTACGGCCTGACTATCCATTGCATTGTTACACTTAACTCCAAGAGAATTATACTTTCTGATGATTTTATTATCCTCGCGCTTTAATTGACGTATCAACGAAATAATTTTTGAACCGCCATCTGCCCCGTGCCATTTGGAATAGCAAAAGGTCATCGGGAGAATCGTATTTATGAGCAATAAATCAATAAAATTTTTGGTGAGTTTATTTTCCCTCTTAGGGGAACGTTTACCAAAAACATAATGATCTTTCCAATAATCACTCGCAGATATTTTGAAAATTTCATAAACCTGGTCCAATCGTGAAACGGCCATTATATTGCTGAATAACTGTGGTCGCTTCGCATATAAATTAGCAATTTGCGACAATCGTATGGTGGGAAAGTTAGCAGGACGTAATCTAAAAAATGACGGACTTATAACGGCGTGATTATTAATCCTGAATTTATCATATAAATAAGAATATTCCTTTTTCATTTTAGTGAGAAATTCATCTTTGGGTGAGGGATTGCTGAGCAGACCTGACAGGCCAAATAGAATAGTTTCCAACTGAAAAACATTTTGTGATAATTTCCGGACAATTCCAAATTCCAGAGTTTTTCCAAGACTCAAAAATGCCTCACTATTTAACTTCAGTCCAAAACTTTTTAATAAT
>JAHEBI010000031.1:0-2854 GCA_024642325.1 Eudoraea sp.
GTAATAAAATGGAACCAGCATTGGAGCATATTGTTTCATGATTTCCTTATTCAGGTATGTTGCAGGTTCATCTGTTTCGGAGACCATGGGAACGTATTTTTGCTTACTTATCTGTTCCTCATTGTAGTATTTCCATGCCTGCTCCACCAGTTCTGGCTTTAAAAGTAAATCAAGGAGTGTCATAGCTTCAACTTTAGCTCCGGCTACTACTCCTTTGTGGGCAATTGGGGTGGCCATGGCAATAGCATTGGACCAATGGTGGCCTTGTAAGCCGGGAATATTAGAAGGATACCTAAGCGTAACAGTAGGAACTTTCCATGAAATGTCACCTATGTCATCAGAACCACCGCTTACAGGTTCTATTACCGGCAGGCCTATGGTATCCAATTTTACGGCTAGTCCGATTGTGTCTTTAGGGGAATTCACTTCACGCTGCACCGCTCTTGCCAGTTGTTGGTCCGCTTCACTCCACTCCGGCAGGCCTATTTCCAAAATATTGGAATACATATCTTCTGCAATTGGTTTATTGAAATGTCTTGGCCAGGCGGTTCCCAATATTTTGCTGCTCATCGTGGTCCTTGTCATCATGGCCGCACCTTTTGCAATTTCGTTTGCCCTTTCATAAACCTCCATGATTTTAGGGTAGGTAATTTCCCGGAAATAATACCAAATAGATGCTTTGGATGGGACTACATTGGGTTGATCACCGCCATTGTTTATCACTGAGTGAGATCTTCCCAGCGGGTGCAGGTGCTCCCGGTTGTATTGCCAGCCTATGTTCATTAATTCTACAGCATCTGCTGCACTCCTGGCCCTCCAGGGTGACCCAGCGGAATGTGCCGATTCTCCTTCAAAAGTATACTCCACTGAAATCATACCGGTACCTCTCGAAGGCCCGTAAGAAACATTCATATTATTGGAAACATGTGTAAAAATGCAGAGATCCACATTGTCAAAATAACCGTCCCGGGTGTAGTACGCTTTAGTCCCCAACTGTTCTTCCGCGACTCCCGGCCAAATAATCAATGTTCCGGGAATATTTTCCCGTTCCATTATTTCCTTTACGGAAAGTACCGCCACTACATTAAGCGGTGTTCCGGAGTTGTGCCCTTCTCCATGTCCCGGGGCACCTTCCACAATGGGATCATGATAGGCAACGCCCGGTTTCTGAGATGCTTTTGGAATGCAATCCAGATCACTTCCAATGGCAATGACAGGTTTTCCTGCTCCCCATTTGGCCCACCAGGCAGTTGGAACCCCCGAAATGCCATATTCTATTTCAAATCCATTCTCCTTTAAAATATCGGTAATGTATTTAGAAGTTTGCTCTTCCTGAAAGCCCAGCTCTGAAAAACTGAATACTTTATCTACCATTACCTGAGCCATTTTGGCCCTTGCCTCTACCTTCTCCTGCACCTCTTTTTTTAATAATGCCAAATGGTCTTCCTCAGTTTGCCCATTTGCGCTACAGTAACAAATGAATAAAGTCAGAATTGTAATGTATTTATTTTTCATGGTTGGATGTAAATAGTGTTAATAATCTAAATGTACAAAAGGATTTTAAAAAGCTCATTTGGATAAAAAAGCTCTGATATCACTGGACAATTTCAGGAAATCCGGTTCATGGATATACATCATATGACCGGCTTCATAGTAGGTCATATGTACCCGTTCTCTGCTGATTCCATTTCGGGAAAATGTATATTCTGCATCGAAAAACGGGCAAATCAGATCAAAATAACCACTGGCCACAAACACTTTCATTTCTGTATTCCTTTTCATGGTTTCGGCTAATTTACGGGCTACATTAGGAGCGGAAGGTTCCCAATATATTCCTTCAGGTACCGGCCTCCATTTCCACTTGTTTCCTATTGAATCATTGGATGTTATATAAGGGCGGTCCATTTTAATTTTAAGGCTACCAGCAAAATAATGATTCAAAGATGCTGTAAATGCAGCGCTTATCTGATAGTCTGAAGGATCTCCAAGATGGGGGTCTTCTGAAACTTTATCTACCTCATCCCCCATGAAACGACCATCCAGGCGGCCTACGGCCAGGCCTTTGTCTGCAAGCAGTTGCTTTTGGAATCGAGGTACTAAAATCCTTAAATCGGATTTTAAAATATAGTCATTATTCAGGCCTGTGAAATAGCTGAGTTTTTGGGCCAGTTCATTTTTTTCGGCACTATCCAATAAAGAACCCTTATACAAAGCCGGGCCGTAGACATTATATGTAAAGTCCCGGGCCTCATTAAGAAAAGCCTGTAACTCTTTCCCCTGTCCTGCTTTTTTATGATACCAGGCCGTTGCCGCCATGCTCGGCAGATAGGTCAAATAGGAGGTAATATTGTCGTGTTCTGAGGTGGAGCCGGCATAGTCCAATGCCTGTGAAATTAATATCAGGCCGTTAAGGGCCATATTCTGCCCATCATTTTCCAGGGTATTTGCCACAGCAACTGCCCTTGTAGTTCCAAAGCTCTCGCCAGCTATATATTTAGGTGAAAGCCATCGGTTGTTTTCGGTGATCCAGACACGCATGAATTTAGCAATAGAAGCTGCATCTTCATTTAAGCCCCAGTATTGTTCTACTTTACCTTTCCCTATCACCCTGCTATAACCAGTGCCCACCGGATCTATAAAAACAAGATCTGTAAGATCAAGAATACCATTAGTATTAGTCATCAACTGATAAGGAGCTGCTCCATCGTCTTCCAGGGCATCTGAATTTACCTTTACCAATTCTGGGCCAAACATGCCCATATGCAGCCATACGGAGGCTGAGCCTGGTCCCCCGTTAAAAAGAAAAGTAACAGGTCGTTTTTTTTGATCACTTACTCCTTCCTGGGTATAAGCA
>JAHEBI010000031.1:2864-12073 GCA_024642325.1 Eudoraea sp.
AGATAGATGCTACGGGTTTATCCTTCTCATTTTTTAAATAGGTTTCAGAAGCCGTTGCTATATATCTGATAGTTTTTCCACCATTGATGATTTCGTGTTTTGATATAAAGGATTTTGCTTCTGGAATAAACAGACTGTCTTCTTTTTTTTCCTGCGCCTGAAGCATGAAGAAAGGCATTAGCAAAAGAATTAGCAGGCCTGTTTTAAACTGATTTATCATTCAAATGGTTTTTAAAGGTTAATTTAGATGTAATTATGTCTATTTTTAAAGATTTGATCATTCTTTCCCGGGTCAACAAATAGCAATGCCCCATTCATCAATATTCGAGTTTCCAAGATAGTAAATGAAGGAAACAGTTTCCGTTTTTATTTAAATCTTTTTATTATGCTTCGAATATCCCTGGTAAGTTGATAGCATAGATTATAGAAGTGATTGAGTGCAGGCAAATGGTTTTAATCTTTCACAGTACCCAACTCTGTATTTATTAATTTGACAATGGTATCTATTTCGCGCAAGGCCTTACTATAAACTGAGTCTTTAGCAGCAGTCAAATAAATACTTTCCACAAAAATATTTTGCATTTCCACCTCATAAAGTCTTTCAGCTTTTACGGCTTTAAAAGCATCAAAATTAACTACCCCTCTTAGTGCTGGGGATAATTCATTAATAATAATCTCCCAATGAATATTTTCAAGCTTGTTGGTAAAGATGTAGGTGTTTTCCAATTGTTGAATTAAACTGGTTATCTCCTCATTTTTAAGGAGTTTTAGGTTTCCACTGTTCACGAGGGTCTCATAAATATTTCCGCTACTATTAAAATCGGAATATTGAGACAATCCCATAGCTATTAAGGCAAGAGAATCTGATTTAGTAAAATCCTGAGCCCTGATTATTTTGTTAGCGTGTTTATAAGTTGCCGAGAAATAGTTGTTAAATGCTTTAACGTCGGTAAGTTGTTTCCTGTCATCTTCTATCTGTCGTTTTATATTCCGATACGACTTTCTTTCCTCTTCCTTTTCTACCCGCCGGTTATTCCAATTATTGATTTGCAGGGCAATCAGAATCCCGATGACTACCAAAATAATCTCGCCAATGGCATACAACAGATATTTGGTAAACCTCTTTTCAATAAATAATTGCTTCCTTGTTTTTCTAAAAAAATTAATCATTCAGATATCATTTTTAGCTCTAAACCGGCTAGTCAGAGTTTAGATATGGCTTTGGAAAGAGCATTCAGTTTAAATTATTCTAGGCATTTCTGGATGATAAAAGTGCCGTAATAACCAAACCGCATCCAATTCCTGTAATCAGGCATGCCACGAACCAAATAGGCGAGGTTTGAACAAAAAACAGGCCTACGCCCAAGCCAATGAGCGTAGTTCCTCCGATGGCCCATGAACTTTTATCCTTATTATCGGTCGCCATTATTATGCGTTTTGAATTGATCTCAAAAGGTAAATTTTTAACAAAAGATGAACTATGACTTTTGTCATGATCAAATCAGGATGAGATGGTGGCTGAAAGACATCGCTAATTATTGGAATAACGCATTCCCTGGCAGAGAGTACAAATAAACCTCCGGTTAATTAACATCTTTATGCGTACTTTTCTGGAGTGAAATCATTGACTGTTGCCCTACCTTAAATAAGCCTTTTTGAGGACGGTTAAGATCTACGATAAGAGTAGTTAGGGCAGAAAAGGCTAAAATCATGGGAATTACGGCAATTAAACCCCTTGGTTTTGTAAAACCTGCTTTAATACCTATTGTAGCCATGGTCATTAACGAGATGGCCAGAAGTGTTATCCAAATGCTAAGGGGAATCCGATCCCGCAAACCAGCAGTGACTCGTTTTTCGTGGAGGTCAATGAGGTTATTCATCGATTGAATCATCAGAGATGTATTCGTATTAGGTGTAGCCAGGGCGGCTTCCGTTACTTCATTCCATAAAAGACCATGCAACTCAACTGATCTGACGAGCTCCTTATTTATATCTGTGCTGTTTGTGGCCTGCAAGCGTACGTCAACATATTCCCTTAATAATTTCTTTACTTCGGTTTTGTATTTCGTATCAATAAGGTCTGCCCTTAAGTAAGAGGTGCCAATTTCGTTGGCTTCCTCCAGGACATATTGTTTGCGCTGGTTATATTGTGAGGTGGCAATTGAAAATGTGAAAGCAAGCAGGAACCCCAGTACTCCAATAAGCCCACCTACCATGGGTGACAGGGTACCCGGTTCCACTTCTTCTTTAAATCGTTTATTCCGCCTGGTAATTTGATAGCCAATTTCAAAAGCGATCAATTGTAAAAGAAAAAGACTAATATAGACGAGATAAAGCGGGACTGATTCCAAAGGGGTGTTATTCATATTTCTCTACTTTGGTTATGGTAAGCAAAGATTGTAATTTAATTGGATTTTACTTCATGAAATCTGAGCTATTTTATACCAAAACCAGGGTTGATCGAAAAATAAAATAAATGATAAAAGTTTAGAAATCAAGCGATAATGCCTCTTCTTTGATCAAAAACAGTAGATAAAAAATATTTCACTTTAACCAAAGAGCTTCCATCTAAAACGAAGATTCGTTAATTTCTCCTTGAAGAATCTCCCTGGCATCTAAGCCTAATTTCTTATATATTTTCATGGCACTTAGCTCGGGTATATCCAATATTTTAAGACGTTCTTTCTTAACAAAAACAACATCCCCGGACATAGGGTTTGGCGCTCCCGGAATAAATACAGCACTTAACTCTTCATCAATTTTATCCATTAAAAATCCAATTTGCCATACCTCTTCAATGTTTACAAGAACTACCTCCTTTAAATACTCAGATTCCAGGCCAACAGCAGACTCAGACATCCCTTTTAAGAGGCTATATCCCGGTATCTTTGAAAGAATTTTATCTTCTATCAATTTTATGAATTGACTGGCTTTTGTTGTTTTAGTGAACAAACCTGCCATAAAACAGACCAATAATAGTATAAACAAGGCAATAATTCTTGATAAGGCAATTCCCCCGATTGTATCCAACGGAATTAAATCGGAAATGGGGGTAACCAACTTCCTAAAAAATATCAGGGCTTTGTCAATAATAAAAAAAATTAATACGATAGGGACTACAAAGAAGAATCCTCCAATCAGAGTTGTTTTAATAAATGATGTAATATTTTTCATAGTTGCGATTTTCGAGGTTGCATTCAAGATGAAAATTGGTATTTCAATTTAGTCAAAATTTCACCTAAAAATAACTCAGCCACCATTTATCTCTGTTGTTATTCTTGTAATTGTTAAACCAGTTACAAGCAGGATATAAGGCAATGATAAGTGCTATCCATACAAGATAAACTACCCAGAGAATGAAACCATATCCCTTTAGTTCTTGTTGTTCGTTAACCCAGAAGTCAATAACCATAGGTGTTTTGGTTGAGTGGTTTATGTATTTTAAATTTTACAGAAAAAATGAAAGATAACGACTGCAAATGAATACTTGTTTAAAATTTGCGGTATGATTGTGCCGGTATTGAGGAACCAAGGTTTAATCTTTACATTGATTTATTTTAAAATATTTCATCAAGATGGAGAGCTGTAATTCATGTTATTCCCCTACAATAATGGAGACATTTCCTGTTTTATGGCCTTTTTCTACATACCTGAATGCATCAGCAATTTCTTCCAGCGGATAAGATCTGTCTATGACAGCTTTGAATTCACCTTCTTCTATCAGTTTTTTAACCAGGAGTACGCTTCGCTTTATATTGGGCGGATAAGGGAATTTGACTTTTTTCCCTTCCTGTCCCGGGAGACGACCAAAGATGCCAGTTGTAAGGGCGTAAAACAAATTTTGTGACCAGGGCCCTAATTCAGAGGAGATATAAACACCGCCCGGGTTTAATAATGACTTGCATTTACCAAAAGTACTTTTGCCAACAGTATCAAAAACATAATCATATTTTCCAGAGTCCTTGGTGAAATCTTCAATGGTATAATCAATTACTTTATTGGCGCCCAATGATTTTACCAGTTCTATATTTTTGGTACTGCAGACCGCAGTAATATCTGCGCCAAAATACTTTAACAACTGAACGGCAGCTGAACCAATTCCCCCGGAGGCGCCATTGACAATTACTTTTTGACCTTTTTGGAGCTCAACTTTGTTGATGATGTTGTACGCATAATGAACCCCTTCTATGCAAGCCCCCGCTTGTTGATAGTTGAAGCCTGCAGGCATTGTTGAAACACCTTTGCTCTCCGGGAATACCAGATATTCAGCATAGGAGCTCAGGACACTGTCGTCAAACCCAAAAACTTTATCCCCGACTTTAAATGTAGTTACTGCTTTGCCAATTTTGACAATGTCACCCGCAAATTCGGTTCCCGGAATATTTTTATTTGGTCTAAAAAAACCCAGGACAAAACGCATAATAAATGGCTTTGCCCTTAAGTTGGCACAATCTGTTCTGTTTACAGAAGTTGCCTTTACCCTTACCAGAATATCATGGTCCTTTGGTTCGGGGATAACCATTTCACGAAGTTGTAAAACATCCGGGGAACCGTATTGGGTGTATACAATAGCCTTCATGTATTCATCTGTTTTTACCCTGACGGAAGCATATTCCGTATAGCACTTATTTTCCACTCATTTTCAATGAATACTACTATGAAAGTGCTCCACATCTTCCTAGAAGTACCATCAGGGTTTTTTATTTCATATCGCGCATCCACTAAAGCACACTGCTGATTAAATAGACGTATTCTATCAATTGTAAGAGTTCTGGTTCCCGGGTTATTTGAAGAACTTTGAAGCATCCCTTTTATGGATTCGTTTTTACCATTTCTCCATTTCCCGGAAGAAACCAATTGATCCACATCTGTGGTTAAAATACTTTCGAGTAGTACCGTATCTTTATTTTCTCTTGCCAGGGAGTAGTTGGCAATTAAGGAATGAATATCTCTTGCCTGTTTTTTATCCGGAATAATTTCCTGTGCGTTACCGATGGCCATGATCATAAGATGGAACAGTGTCAGCAGAAATATTTTTTTCATGAGTTTATTTTTTCATTATACGACTTTCCTGGCTTAAAAATACAAAGCTTACCCTTACCAAGACAATGGTTATTTTGGTAGTAATAAACGCTCACCGTAATTAATCCTTCACGCTAAAAGTTTTAAGCATGTTTTTACCTGATGCATTGGGCACTTCAGAAACGAATGCATAATTTCCGGGCTCGAGGTTTATTTCGAAATATCCGGTGGAGCCGGCTGGCATATCATTTATACCACCCAGAAATGTAATTCCATCCGGAGAAGGTGTTATAAGACCTTTTGGGTCTGCCCAATTCATCCAGCTTTCCAGGGCATCAAGATTGGCATTATCACTCAATCTGACTAAATTCAAATCATGTCCCACGAAATTTTCATGGGTAATCTGATCTTTAAAATGAACTGAAAAAACTTGAATTCCTTTGGGAATGGACTTTTCAAAGTTTATTCCTTCGGTACTTGAGATATTTATTTCAACCGTTGCCTTCGGAGGTAAATTGCCACTATCCTGAGTGCCTACCACTATAGCTTTTGTCATCCCCATGGCATTGTGGAATGTTCCGTTGGCCATTTTCACATAGCACTCCATGATGTAGTATCCGGGTTCCAGTTTTATGGTAGTCAGGCTTGAGTTTTTTGGAGAAACCAACCCGGATCCGCCCGAAAAAACGACTTCAAAAAACCAGGCGGGCAGCTTATTAAATTCGGCAAACCCCTCTTCGTCGTTGCCTTCATTAATTAAGTTCATTCCATTTTGAAAGGGGGGTATTACTTCCTTCTCTGCATCCTCCAATGTTTTACCTGCAGGATATTTGTCTAACAAAAAGAAATGGGTTTCATTGGATTTGTTGATGTATTTAAAAGTGTTCCAGCCAGAAGGAATGGTATCAACAGACTGGAAATCCATAACCTCTGTAACAATTTCAATGAATTGATCCTTTTTTTTATCAGGACTGCAACTTTGTATGATTGCCCATAAAATAAGAATGGAAGACAAGGTCAAAATTCGAAAAGAAATGTGGTTTTTAAATATTGCTTTCATAATGCTGGTTGGTTTTGGTCCATACAATTTAAGTTAATTAGTTGAAATATAGATACATCACTTATTAAATTCGGCGGAAACCTTTGAAATATTTATATTCTTATCCACAAGCCTGAAATGCTAAAATCACAACCTTAAGCTTCATATTTTGCTTAAACTGATGGAATTGAATTCATTTTCTAACTCACCAAACCTGTCCAGGGCATCTTTTCCTATCTCCTGATCAGCTTCATTCATCATGCTATAGAGATAGTAGATTTGGCTTGTTAACATGGGTTGCTCATAAATTCCTTCCCTGGTTTTTAATTTATACAGAACTTTTTCCATTTGTGCTAATTTTGATTTCTCGGCAGCCGTGGTAATCTCTTTATTTTCTAAACTTTTCTGCTCTTCCTCCAGTTCGTCTACCAGCAACAATGCTTTGTTTAACAGGTCGCGTATCTTCAGTTGAAAATCTACCTGTTTATTTATGATTTCTTCGGAGATTCCGGTTTCCACAACCCTGGGATCTATCATTATCTCAAAAGACTGCAACAGCACTTTATCATTAATCGTCAACTTTGCCGTATAGGTGCCGGGTTTTACCAGCGGCCCATTTTTATATCTGTTCCCGGCTTTTTTATTCCATGGACCCGTAGCTGTCATATCCCATTTAAAACGATTGTAACCTTTCTTTGCTTTTAATTTATCGGATACCTGATAATTCAGGAATTCAGTGCTCATATTCCGTTTTACAGTGTCTTTTGAAAGTTCCGTTGTGTCACTTATATAGGTATTTACAAGTTCCTGGTCATCGTTCAGAATTTCCAGTTTAAATGGAGTATTCACATCTTCTCGTAAGAAGTAATCTATGGAAACAGCAGCTTTAGGATACTTTGGATATTCACTTGTCCTGGCTCCTGAAGGCGAGCGGTATCGAATGGCCGTATTGGGTTTAAATAAGAAATCCTCCTTGATTTGGTTCAAATTCTCTTGTCTCAGTACGTTTATATCGTCCAGGATCCAAAATCCGCGACCCATTGTCGATAATACCAAATCGTCTCTATTAATTTTTATATCAGTTATCGGGGTTAGGGGTAGGTTTTGCTGGAATTCTTTCCATGAGTCTCCGTCATCAAAAGAAACAAAAAGGCCATATTCTGTACCTGCAAATAACAAACCTTCTTTTTCAGGATCTTCCCTGACGACGCGTGCAGGGTATTCCTTTGGAATTCCATTTGATCCCGTACTGAGCAACTGCCATGATTCGCCATAATTATCTGTTTTATAAATATAAGACTTCCGATCCCCCAATTGATGTCGAAGTACGCATATATAAGCTTTTGCAGGGTTATGTGGAGAAGGTTCCACCGCATCTACCCGACCACCCGGGGGCAGGTTTCTTGGAGTTACGTTTTTCCAGGTTTTACCTCCATTACGGGTTACATGAACAGGACCATCATTGGATCCTACCCAAATAATCCCTTCCTCTATGTGCGATTCCTGAATGGAATAAATTGTGCTGTAAAATTCTTCTCCGGTGATGTCACGCGTAATCGGACTTCCGGAAATTACCTGTTTATCGGCTTCAAACGCTGTAAGGTCCGGGGAAATGATTTTCCACGTTTTGCCCTCGTCGGTTGTTTTGTGAACATATTGCGAGGTATGGTAAATTACTTTTGGGTTATGTGGAGAAACAAGAATAGGGGATACCCTTTGAAATCTGAATTGCAAATCTTTGGGGTTGTGCCCGTACATATTTGAGGCCCCCACATAAAATGATTTTTCTGTTCCTGTTTTTTTATTATAGACCGTAAACCGACCTTTACAATTAGAGTATACAATATCCGGATTGGTTGGATGGGGGACGGCGGGTCCGGTTTCACAGCCACCTGTATTTATAATGTAACCAATTCCGGGAGCCTGAATTCCATAAGGAGGCATACTTGGTACAGCCACAGTGGAATAGTTATCCTGCTGCCCGCCATAAAGCCAGTAGGGGTATTGGTTGTCTACCTCTACCTGGTAAATTTCTGAAGTAGGCTGGTTAAACTGGGTAGACCAGCTTTTACCTCCGTTATGCGTAACGTTTGCCCCACCATCATTGCTTTGAATAAATAGAGCTGAATTTACAGGATTGATCCACATATCGTGATTATCACCGTGGGGTACTGAAAGGGATACCCATGTTTTTCCCCTGTCTGCCGATTTCATGTAATCTGTAGCCATGCTATAGATAAGGTCGGGGTTTTGTGGATCTACTTTTATGTTGGTATAATAAAAAGGTCTTGTGCGTATTTTTTTCTCGTCAGATACTTGTTGAAAGGTTTCACCATGATTATCTGAAATATATAATCCACCTTCTTTTTCAGGTGCTTCAACTAATGCATAAAGCATTTTAGAATCTGCCGGACAAACCTCAAGGTCTATTTTACCGATCAGATTTGCAGGAAGGCCACTTTCAATTTTGGTCCAGTTTTTTCCTGCGTCAATTGATTTATAAATTCCCCCTTCTTCAGGAGTTCCTCCACTTATTATGGTCCAGGGTTTTCTTTCCGCTTTCCATGCAGCTGCATAAAGGATATTCGGATTGGTTGGCATCATTTCTATATCGGAAATACCCGTCTTGTTGGAAATAAATAAAATTTTGTCCCAGGTTTTGCCACCATCGGTGGTTTTGTAGAGTCCACGCTCGGGATTTGAGTTAAAAGCGCGTCCCAGGGCAGCAACATATACGATATTATGGTCTGCAGGATGAATTCGAATAGTTCCGATCTGTCCAACGTTTGCCAAGCCGGTTTCCAACCATGTTTGCCCGCCATCTATAGATTTGTACATGCCTTTCCCTTCAATCAGGTTACTTCGCAAACCTTCTGAACCCGTTCCGACATAGACAATATTAGGATCGTTTTGAGCAACAGCAATTGCCCCGATCGATGGGGTTTTAAAAAAACCATCAGAAACATTTTGCCATGAGGTACCATAGTCTTCTGTTTTCCAGACACCACCACCTGTAGCTCCCATATAGAAAGTCGAAGGCTGGGTGGTAATCCCCGCCACGGCAGTAACCCGGCCACCCCGGTATGGCCCGACATTGCGGTATTCTAAGGATGAAAAGTCCTGAGAATGAAGTTTGAAGAAATTGGCA